>NZ_JARVRU010000061.1:0-15132 GCF_030209535.1 Lysinibacillus sp. fls2-241-R2A-57 | reverse complement strand
CCGTAAGTACGGTGGTGTGAGAGGTCGGGAGTTAATCACTCCCTCCTACTCGATTTTGTTCATATTTACTTAATTTTCATTAAACTATTTCAAATTGTTTCAAATAAATATAAAATAGTGTTTGTAGTAGATTTTATTTCATAAGGAGAGTTAGAAATGTTCAAAATTCAAGAAATTCGTGAAATCATTAAATTGGTAGATTCTTCTTCAATTGACGAGTTCGTTTATGAAGTAGATGGCGCAAAAGTTAAGTTGAAAAAGAATGGTGTTGTTGTTACTGAAACTGTAGCACCTAAAAAGGAAGTAGTAGCACCTGTTGTACAACAATCTGCACCAGCAGCTCCTGTTGCTCCAGCAAAAGTTGAAGAAGCACCAGCTACATCTGCAGCACCAGCAAATAACGACCCTTCGTTACATAAAATTGTGTCGCCGATGGTTGGTACTTTTTATCAATCTCCAAACCCAGATTCACCAGCTTACGTTAAAGTGGGGGACAAAGTTGGTAATGAAACAATTGTATGTATCGTAGAAGCTATGAAACTATTCAACGAAATTGAAGCAGAAGTTCAAGGGGAAATCGTTGAATTACTTGTTAAAGACGGTGAATTAGTAGAATACGGTCAACCATTATTCCTTGTAAAAGCTGAGTAAGGAGTGCAAATCATGAAAAAAGTATTAATTGCAAACCGCGGCGAAATCGCTGTGCGTATTATTCGTGCTTGTAAAGAGTTAGGCATTCAATCTGTTGCCGTATTCTCTGAAGCAGACGCAGACGCATTACATGTGAAATTAGCAGACGAAGCATATTGTATCGGGCCAAAGCTATCAAAAGATTCATATCTTAGCTTCCCGGCTTTACTTAGCGTAGCAGAAAAAACTGGTGCAGACGGTATCCATCCTGGTTACGGCTTTGTATCTGAAAACGCTGACTTCGCTGAAGCTTGTGAAAATGCAGGCATAAAGTTCATTGGACCTTCATCTGATTCTATTAAAATTATGGGTATTAAAGACGTTGCACGTACTACTATGGAAGCAGCGGGTGTTCCTCTTGTTCCAGGTACTGGTATCGTTCCGGATATCGAAACAGGTAAAGAATGGGCTGCTAAAATTGGTTACCCAGTGATCATCAAAGCAACTGCTGGTGGTGGCGGTAAAGGTATCCGTGTAGCTCGTACAGAAGAAGACCTTGTAAAAGGCATTGAAATTACGCAAAAAGAGGCTGCTGCAGCATTCGGTAACCCTGGCGTATATTTAGAAAAATTCATCGAGTACTTCCGTCACTGTGAAATCCAAGTATTAGCGGATGGTTATGGTAACGTTGTACATTTAGGTGAACGTGACTGTACAGTTCAACGTCGTATGCAGAAATTAGTAGAGGAAGCTCCATCTCCAGCTCTATCTTCTGAGCGTCGTGCTGAGATGGGGGCAGCTGCGGTTAAAGCTGCAGAAGCTTGTAACTATGAAGGTGCTGGAACAATCGAGTTTATTTATGACTATCAAGAAGATAAATTCTACTTCATGGAAATGAATACTCGTATCCAAGTAGAACACCCAGTAACTGAAATGATTTCTGGTGTAGATCTTGTACAACAACAATTAAAAATTGCATCTGGTGAAAAACTTCCTTTCACTCAAGATGATATTAAATTAAATGGATGGGCAATTGAATGCCGTATCAACGCAGAAAATGCTTATAAAAACTTCATGCCATCAGCTGGTACTGTAGATACTTATGTAACTCCAGGTGGCTACGGTGTACGTATTGACTCTGCTGTTTATGCAGGCTATACAATCCCTCCATACTATGATTCAATGGTTGCAAAACTAATTGTTCATGCCAATACACGTGAAGAAGCGATTGCGAAAATGAATCGTGCGCTTAGCGAATTCGAAGTATCTGGTCCTGGTATCAATACGACAATTCCATTCCACGAAGCATTGATGAACAATGACGTTTTCAAATCAGCACAATTCAATACGAAGTTCCTAGAAGAGAATGATGTTTTAGGGACAAGTAAGTAAGCCGTATCAACGGTTTAACCGTCTCGGCTAATGGTCGAGAAGCTTGCGAAATAGTTGTGCGATATTTGTCAGCGGAATAGTTGGCAGAATAGAATTAGGAATAAAACTAAACGGGATATCCGATTTTTAGACCCTTTAACGAAACTGAATCGTTAGGGGGTCTTTTTTTGCGTAAAAATAGTCAGCGTACTAGAGCAACAGGTGACCGCTGAAGAGACACGCGCAGAACAAGCAGAACAACGCGCAATCGATGCAAAACGTAGTGAAGAAATTGCAGTATCGCAAATGCAACGAGCGGAAGAAAAGGCGCAACGTTTCGAGCAACTATTCGAAGAACAATCGATGTATGACACAAATGTGACGAAGGTTACCAACGGAGATGCAATCACTTACACAGTCTATTCGTTCCAGGAGGATACGCGATCGTTTATCGAGAAGTACGCAAATTTAACACGTTCATTTCGCCTTTATAGCCGTGGCTAAAAACGGTTTTAAATCATAAGTTGGTGTAATTATTATCAAAAGCTCTTCAACACTAAAACAAGCGTAATCGTAAGGAGGACTGAATGGAATGAATATCGCAGCGAGCATCATAAATATTCAACGGAAGATACTCGAGCGGACAGGGCGAAAAACTGACGCGTATTACAGTGAAGGTCAAGGCGCTTTGTACGTATTCATGGGATACCCCTTAACGATGCAGAATGTTATTTTCGCAGTGTCCGAAATGGAATTAATGATGAACGAAATTTAATGAAGGAAGAATAAACCTAAAAGTTGTCCCGAAATCTATCGTTTTAGTGTGCAGTATATAGTAGATGAAAGTTTTTTGGATAAAGCGACCCCGGGGCCGTATTAGCGGCAGAGAGGCACGAATATTGCGTATCGAAAGTGGATTGACGCTTAGAGCGAGTGAGGCTGAACGGGAATAGAGGAAAAAAGTTTAAAGAAAATACAGTAGCACTAGGTGTTGTGGGTGCAGTAATTAAAACGATGTTAGAAGATAAAAAATCATAATAAAAGACCACTCCGTGATGGGTGAAATTACATTTTGGAAAACAACTTTACTTTTGTTGGTTTTTTAACATTCGTGGGTAGAATATTAGATTACTAGTATATCAGGCGTGTTGATTAGGAAAAAATAGGTTTATTATTGATCGATGAAAGGGTTTTTCTTGTTGCTATTTAGTGTTGAGCCCCAAAACAGAATCGCTAAAGCTACTTTCGTTCGTTTTATAAGAATACTTTGAAGATTTATCGAAACAAAATCGCTCTTTATCGAAACTATTTGAGCTTTTATCGAAACAAAATCTCATTTTATCGAAACTTTTTGGGCTTTTATCGAAAAACAAGCTCTTCGACATTAAATGGAGCTAAACCTTTAACAATGCATGCAAAAGGAAGCACTTTTACATCGCTAGGTGTTGAGGTTAATGGTTATCTATATGTGGACAAAGGCTTAGAAGGAAATGGCGAACAATATTTTTGGCTTCCGGTGAATTTGTTAAAGCCAGTTGGAAATAAGTGATAGATTATGAATTATATTAAGCCCTCTTATTTATTTGATAAGGGGGTAGGCGTGTTGATTAACCATTTTTATACATTCAAAGAGGCTGATTTCCGCTACGGGCTACTCGCTTTGCCGCTGACGCTTCGCTTTCGCGCAGAGCAAGGCTTCCTGCGGGCGAGCGTCGAGCCGCTTCCTCCGCTCTGCTCCGTGCAGGGTCTCGTCTGTCTCGCTTTCCCGCGGGAGTCGAGTAGCCCTACGCTACAATCAGTTAAAATGGAAATATATTGGCGAAGTGGTAACAAAAAAATCCTTTTACCACTCAATAATAAACCTATTTTTTTCCTAATCAACACGCTTGATAAGGGGACTATTTTTTATGGTTGTGATGACACGAATAAGGATCGGCAGGGTAATCCTGATGGCTCTAACAGCGAATAATTATACTGTGTAATAACTTTTTCGTCATAAAATGGAGCATCTGTGACAGTGAATAGTGAATATGATACAAAAGTAAAGTAAATATTAACCTTGCTTTTATTAAGTAGAGTGAGCCAATGAATTGATTGTGAAATAGCTGGATAGTGGATTTCCAGTATTTATCCGACAATCGTTCGAAGAGCATAAATGAAAGGTTAAATCTCAATTACAAGCAGTTAAACTAGGAGATTTTTACGAGACGATAAGTCAAGTATCTAGTATATGTAAGGGGAATATAAAATGAGATTAAGGACTTATATTTGTCTAAAATTAATCAGCAATCAGAAGTAGAAGTGAGACGAAACGCTATCATTAAGGATAATCAAGAAGGTGTTTCAATCGCGAACATTCGCAAAACTTACAAAGTTGGGACTGGAACAATTTCCTTAGGGGCTTTTTAGATAAGAAAGTTATAATTTTCATGATGTTTAGGTATTCGCTTCAGCGGCTGATTGCTTCTAGAGTTTCTTCATGTGGCAAGCACACTGTAAGCCTTTCTCCAGTGTTTGTCGTGCCTAAAAGGGCGCAAAAGCACTTTTTTTAGTAAAAATTAGTGTACATATAAACATAAAAAAAATACAAACTAATTTTAACGTCGAAATTTTAGGAGGTTACCATGGCTAATTCAAGACATTCGAAACCAGATGATCGGTCCAATAACGTAGAACGAATTCGTGATATCGTTAAGAACACTGAAGAAAAACTTCATGAAGCGGAAATTAGTTTGGAATTTGCAGACCCTATGCAAAGTGAAATGATTAAAGAAAAAAATAAGCGACGTCAAAAGTCAATTGAAGGATTAAAAGAAGAAATGAAAGATGAAATGGCAGCACGTAAAAAAGGAGAAGTGTAGAAGTTGGAGACTTAGGAAGGGAACTACCCTTTCTCCAACTTTCTAATGATAAGGAGGTACTTCCCAACAAAAGCAGATGGTTTAGAAGCTCTATAAGGGACTTCTATTTCGCCGTCCGCTTTTATTATAAGGTTATCAATGACTTATTACATCCATAGCTAAAAATATTTAATTATGGGCTTAGCATGTCAGCTAATTATTTCATTTTAAAATTAAATATAGATAAAATTTGAACCCCGTGCTTTGACATTGTGTCAAAATGCGGGGTTTCTTTAGGATAAAAGCTTTCTCTTCTATTGTAGCTATCTTAGTATTGAATAATAAAGTATATAAAAAAAGATGAACCTTTTCCAATGGTCACTTGTTTATAAAGTATAACGCATAGAAAGGAGTGCCTTGGATTGATAGGCGTGAATTATTCGATTCTTATAACAAAAATGCATACCATACATGTTATTTCATGATTGCGGAACGCACAAAGGGGGGTTCTTTAGGATAAACGCTCTCTCTTCTATTGAGCTAGATATCTTAGTAGAGAATAATAAAGTTGTAAAAAGGAATTAAATATAATTTAAGAATAATTTTACTAAAAAGATGAACCTTTTCCAATAGTCGTTTGTTTATAAAGTATAAAGCAAAGAAAGGAGTGCCTTGGATTGACAGAACGTGAATTATTCGATTCTTATAACAAGGATGTATACCGCACATGTTATTACATGCTGCGAAACGCACAAGATGCGGAAGATCTCTGCCATGACGTATTTATCACCGTTTTTCGTCAGGATTGGCAAAGCGTTGAGCATACGCGTGCCTGGATCATGCGAATCGCAATGAACCATTGCTTAAACTTGTTAAAACGGAATCAGACTCAGAGAGATAAACAGGGTCAGGTTCAATGGCTTCATGAGCAGGCCACATTTTCAATTAAATCCGTAGACACGATTGTAGTAGAAAAAACAGCACAGGAGGAATGGGAGGAACTACTGAATCAACTACCAGACAAATTGATGGCAGTTGTTACCCTCCGCTATATCGGTGAGCTATCCATGGCAGAGATCGCTGAAACCCTCCAGATTCCTGTGGGTACTGTGAAGTCGAGACTCCATAAGGCATTGAAAATCATGCGCAAAAAACTTGAACACAAAAACAACTTATGGTTGAAGGGAGAGAACCAATTTGGAACGCATTGAAAACAAGGTTAAAAAGCAAATGAAGGAATCAAACAATGTCGATTACCCTGACTTTGATCAGATGTGGAGCAGTATACAGCAGGACGAGCTAAAGGTTGCTGGAGGTGAACCAGTTGTGCTCCGTTCTCGGAAACGAAAGCGCTTTGCATTGGTGGCAGGGCTATCTGTAGCTTTGTTGGCTACACCCGTTTATGCAGCTCTGAATTATGATTGGTCCAGCATGCTTTCTCATAGGGAAGGTATTCAGTCTGCATTAGAGCAGGGCTTAGGTCAAAAGATTGAGCAATCCGTTACAAAGGAAGGTGTTACGTTAACTGTTCATACGGCGTTTATAGACGAGAACAGAACCGTATTGCTGTATAGTTTGAAACCTGAAACATCTCAAGATGTAAAGGATATAAAGGATATAGATTTTAAACTTATCGGACTAAAAGATTCGAAGGGTAACTTTATTGAAGGGAATTATAAGAACGAGTGGAATGAGGAGCTTGGTGAATTCCAGGGATTTTTTGAGACGGACTGGGTTGCCGAAGGGCAGACGACCGATGTTGAGTTTATAATGGAGAATATCCAATTCATCGGCAATAAGAAGCAGTCTATCAGCTATAATCCTAATGACTCTACTACGCAAGTGTTCCCAATTCAAAAGGATGGAGTGGGTAGCGTGACCTTACAGTCTTTTGAACAAGCTGCAGGTAAAGTTCTCCTAAGATCAGACGTTACGCTTACGGATAATGAAATGCCGTACAAATGTGTAGAACTTGAGGCAATCAATGATGTGGGTGAATCTGTTAAACAAGTGCAAGATACTTCTTTTTCATTCCGTGACGGAAAATCAAACGTCGATCAACTATTCAAGTCTGAAACCTTACGTAGGGAAGGAACTAAATTCCAGATCTCTTATGAGCATATACTAGAAACAAAAGAAAGTACTTGGAGCACAAATATAAATCTTTCCAAAAAACAGATGGAAAATGGGTCATATAAGCAAGTGCTAGACATCCCTATGGGTAATGTTCCTAACACGAAAATCCATGAAATGAAGGTTACACCAACCCAAGTTCGTTTGCTTCTTACTCAAGATGAGTACAAAACCATTCCTTTTAAGGAGTATCAACTGGACGTAGGTGGAACTCTACTAACTGGACATGAGTATTTTGGTAGTAGCCCTAACAAACTAGAGCTGCGCTTTGAAGTAAAAGGGCTGGATGTGGCTTCTCTGGCTAATCAGCCTGTAGCCTTCGTCGCGAAGCACCGTGTTGATGGGATTAGGGGAGACGACAATCCAATCCGTTTGACTGACATATCAGTAAAACCTCAAAGCTTAACGTCTAGCATTGCGGGGTATCCAATCACATGGACTTATTATTTGAAGGACAATAACCTCTATGTGGAATCCTTGAGCTCAGACCCGGCGTTTGTTGGAGTCAATCAAACCTATTATCTGGACGGCGATAATGGACCTATCTTTGGGAGACCTGACTTGATGGGTATACTTGAAGATGGAAGTAATAAAGCAATGGATGTGTATGAAAATTTCAATAAGAAAGAGCTAGATATTTACATTGAAAAGTATTTAATCGACAAGCCAAACGAGGAGCTTCGTATTCCGCTTAAGTCTGGAAAATGATCTGTATTAATTATTGAAAATCTAAGATGGTCCTATTCATATAACTAAATGATGTAACGTAAAAACCCAACTTCTCTATATTCATTTGCAGAGAAGTTGGGCCTTTAAAATAAAAATCTCTTTTTAATGCGATTAGCTATAACGCCTTTTTGCTACTTTCTCAATTACAACTTTTTTATCTCTGCACATCAATCACCTCTTTAGCTTCTCTTTGAGGTGGTTTTTTTATGTATATTTGTGTTAAAATTGATGATTGTCTTGTGAATGATAGAATGAGCAATTATCACGAAGGTAATAAATAACTTTTTTTGTTTTATTAACGAGGGTGATTGTTCAATTAGAGTGATTGCTTTTTGTGATGTTATGAGGGGGGAATGGGATCTGACGATAATTGATGTCCATTTCAATGTAGAGATATTCAATTTGACGTTTTAGAAGATACATAGTTATTAGTTGATATATAATAAAAAAATAGTTCTTGTTTTTTTTACAAGATTGAAGTGAAGGGAAAAATATGAGAAAAAAAGTTATTTTATCATTAATGTTAATGACATTTCTTTCTGCTGTAGAAGGAACAATTATTAGTACAGCAATCCCCCGTATAACGAGTGATTTGTCAGGTGTCGAACTTGTTAGTTGGGTATATGCAATTTATATGCTTGCCACAGCTGTTTCGACGCCGATATACGGGAAACTGGCTGATTTATTCGGTCGTAAAAAGGTTTTACTTATCGGAGCTACAATATTTTTAGTAGGCTCTGCACTTTGTGGTTTCGTTACATCGATGGAACAGCTCATCGTCTTTCGTGCCCTTCAAGGTCTAGGTGCTGGCGCTATTATGCCAATAACAATGACAATCATTGGTGACTTATATAGCGAAGTGAAAGACCGTGCAAAAGCACAGGGCTGGATTAGTGCTGTTTGGGGTATATCTGGTGTTATTGGACCATTAGTTGGCGGATTTTTAGTGGATTCTCTTTCTTGGCGCTACATCTTCTTTTTAAACGTTCCATTTGGAATTATTGCTTGCTTAATGATCGTCATTTATTATAAAGAATCTATTAAGCCTGCTAAGCATCATATCGACTATCTTGGTGCAACAGTATTCTCATTAAGTACAATCGCTCTATTATACGCATTATTAACAGGTAGCAGTAAGCACAACTGGGGGGACATTACAATTATAGGCCTCTTCATCTTTGCAGCTGTTTCATTCATTATTTTCTTATTCATTGAGAAAAAATCACCGGAACCATTAATTCCGCTAGCACTTTTTTCTAACCGTACATTATCTATTATAAATATACTAACTCTTATTTCTGGTGCAATGCTTATTAGTATTACAATGTATCTTCCAATCTGGAGCCAAGGTGTATTAGGGAAAAATGCGACAGATGCTGGACTCATTTTAATGCCACTTCCTGTTATGTGGACATTTGGTACTATTTTTTCTGGTAAATTAGTTGATAGAATAAATACGAAACAAATTATTCTAATTGGAGCTAGCATTCTTTCAGTTGCGGCCTTTTTATTATTTACATTGTCAATAGATTCACCAGCATTCCTAATTTATGTTGCAGTTGGATTAATCGGCTTTGGAATGGGGCTTATTACACCTATCTACATGGTAACAATTCAAGCAGCTGTTTCAAATCATACGCGTGGGACAGCAATTGGCTTAAACACATTTATCAATACGTTTAGTCAAACATTAGGAGCTGCAGTTTTCGGGGCGATTTTCAACATGATGATTCATGCACGTGGTATTAAAAACCTTGATCTTGTATCTTCTGGCGGACATGAGGGAACTACAGCAAACGTAGTAACCGAATCTCAAGAAGCATTAGCTTCAAGTGTACATTTCATTTATATGGGTACTTTTATATTAGCACTAGCAACTTTAGTAATTGTTTGGTTGTTATTAAAGCCATCCACACAAACTAGTGAACAATAATAAATAATTAATATAAAAATAAGCTGTGAAGAGGTTTTTCTTTATAGCTTATTTTTATTATTTTAGTGTACTAAAATAATAGTTATTTCCCAAATTGAACATTTAGGCTACTGTAAAGAAACTATTTACATTTTTAACTAACTTGTGGATGATATTTATTAAAACGTATGCCATGTGTATAAGTTGATTGGAGTGGAAACTGGACGCCCCAAGGAAAGCACCCTGCCGGAACGGAAATCAACCACACGTTATGGTAATAATCTAATTTTATCTACAATTTTTCTTCGCTTTTTAAGTTTATCGATAAACTTTGTAAATTTATCGAATAAAATTTTAGTTTTATCACTAAACTTTGTAAATTTATCGCCCAACTTCTTGAATTTATCGACATAAACCTTACTAAAGCAAATTAAAGCGGCTTTACGGAGCCAAACTTTCCTTTTTATAGTATAATAAGCGTAAGTACAGCATTTGTTTGTGATGTGTAAGGGAAAGGATGATATTTGTATGGCAGAGAAAGTAGGACAATCTTTCGTACAACCAACACCTTCTGGAAAAGAAGAACTTGGGAAAATTGAAGTAGCAGCAGAAGTAATTGAAGTTGTTGCTGGAATCGCAGTGAACGAAGTGGAAGGGATTGCTGCAACTCGTGGTAATATTGCAACGGGTGTAGTAGAACGCTTTGGTAAAAAAGTACACAATAAAGGCATTAAATCAGGTGTCACTGAAACTGGTGAGATTGCCATTGATGTATTTTGCTCTGTGAAATATGGCTTTGCTATCCCAAAAGTGGCGAAGGAAGTACAAACTCAAATTCGCCAAGCGATTTTTAATATGACAGCACTTGAAACAGCTGAAGTGAATGTACACATTACAGGTATTCACTTTGAAAAAGATGAGGTAGCAGTACAAGAATAAAAAAGAGGGGTTGCCGCTAGGGTGATAGATTCACCATAGCAAGCAACTCCTCTTTTTTTACGGAAATTTATCAGCAGTGATGTGTATCGCTACTTTTTTATAGTTCAATATGCTTTGGCTTTCTCCAGAAAAAAGCAAGGATAACGCCAAGTGTTAAAACAATTGTCGCAAAATAGTATGGATAGTTCAAATTAATATCGAACAATATCCCACCTAAAATAGGTCCAAATATATTACCAAGACTGGTAAACATGGAGTTCATACCACCAACGAATCCTTGTTCATTACCAGCGATTTTTGATAAATAAGAGGTAACGGCTGGACGTATTAAATCGAAGCCGACGAAAATAAAGAATGTGACAAATAAAATCGCGAAATAGTGGCTAACAAATGTCATAGCAAAGGTTAAAACAGCAGATAAGACGAGAGAATAACGGATAAGGTTAATCTCGCCCATTTTCTTAATAAGCCCATCGAATAGCAATAGCTGAGCAAATGCCCCGACCATCCCACTTCCAGTAATAATTATCGCGATATCTGAAGGCGTAAAGGCGAATTTATGATCTACAAATAGACTAAATAACGATTCAAATGCAGCTAAACCAAATGACAGTACGAAAATAAGCACGAATGGAATAAGGTATAGCGGGCTAAAAATACGCTTCATACTGCCTAACATGGATGGTGCAGATTCTTCATCATCTGAAGCACGTGACGGTTCTTTTAACAATACAATTGAAAAGATAGCTGCAAAAAATCCAAGTATACCAGCGGAGTAAAATGGAATGCGTGTTCCGAATTCTGCCAAAAATCCACCGATTCCAGGTCCGATAATAAAACCAGTACTAATCGCTGCACTCATATAGCCCAGTGCTTTTGGACGTTGTGACAAAGTAGTAATATCAGCAATATATGCAGTTACTGCTGGCATGATAAAGGCAGCACTCACACCACCTAGCATGCGTGAAATAAATAGTATTTCAACTGAGTTACCAAATCCAAATAACAATTCTGATAGGCCAAAAATAAAAAGACCAGCAACAATCATAATTTTGCGGCCGATTTTATCTACGAGCTTACCTGCTATTGGAGATACGATAAGTTGAGTAATGGCAAAAGCCGCAACCATATAACCAACAACAGAGCCTGAAATATTTAGCTCATTCATAATAGTTGGTAACACAGGAATCACTAATCCAATACCTAAAAAAGCAATGAATAGATTAGATAATAAAATAGCTAAGGTTAAATTTTGTTTCTTATTCATACATTTCTCCTTCAAACTTTCACGATACATGAGATCTAAATCTACTAGAATATTTCCATGTAATACAATAAACCCTATAGTAACTATAGGGTCAAAAGATTTGTTTTAATTTTTTATAAGTGTGGAAGTATCGATGAACGGTTATACAATTAATTTTATGCGAGAGCACGGTTAAATTAAAGTGTTTTTTGTCTAACTTTTAATTCAACAATAAATTTCTTTTCATGCTCAGAAGTTAATGTCGCTGGCATATAGAGTTCATATACTTTTGATTCAAAGGTTTCTTGTTGTGCCTCTACGTATTTTCTTAGTTTTTCATAAAATGAAAAATATGTATCAGGATCATAGATAAAGGCAATACATACATATTTGCCTGCTGGTTTAATCGTTTGCTTAACATTTGGAGAAAGCTGAGAAAATGTACGCTCAGTTAATAGCGGTGTAAAGATAGCATCATAAATAATTTCATTAACATTCGAATATGGAGCTAATGGATAAATACAACCGTAACGACTATTTAAGACACTTCCTTCGTTTTCAATGATTTTTATAAGTGTAGCATAGTAAGTATTGGTGTTAGAAATAGGTGTAAGTTCAGTAGTAGTCACTTTTAAAATCGACATATCTTCTTCAACTTGAACATAAACCTCTCCGAAAAGAGGGATATCAATCTGTTCTTGTATTTGTTTTTTTGTTTTTAGCAACGTATATTTTACTTCGTTTAAACGTGAAATTTTTTCCTCTATACGTTGCTCCTGTTGTTCTAAAAAAACTAGCAATTCTTCTGAAGTTAATTCAAGTGCTTTATTAATATCTTCAAGGGAAATACCAATATACTTGAGAGATTTAATAATATCTAAGTAGAAAATCTGATTATCTTGATAATAACGATAATTTGTAAAGGTATCTATATAGGCTGGCTTAAATAAATCAATTTGATCATAGTAGCGCAATGTCTGTACGGACAAGTTAGATAGCTTGGCGACCTCACCAATTGTATAATAATGTTCTTTCATAAATTGCCTCCACTAGTAATTGCTAAAGAAATTTCGTATGGCATCAAAGCGAATTTTATGTTTACAATCCTCGCAATAAAATAAGCGGGATTTACGCTCTTTCAATTGCTTATACTGCTCCTCGCCTTCAGATAACTTAAATGCTTTTTTACAGCTTGTACATTTAACTTCATAATGCATGATGAACACCTCAGAAGATAATATTAAATTTATTTCAGCAAATATTTTTTGTAGCGAAAGTGAAGAGTCAGCTATAGAATTCTCCTACCTCAATAGGTGGTGGTGAGATGAATGCGGGTTTAAGTTACTTTTCAGTGAGTATCTTAACATGCGCTGAAAAAAGGAACGCAGGCTAAGAACTTCACATCCTGTGGAAACGCCTAAGTGACACCAATATCGTGTTGTTGTTGCTATCGCTACATTTGCACTACGCATTCGCACAAAAAACTTTGTTGGCCTAAATCCTCTGGCGGATTTTCCTTCATTATAACATTTTTGGTATTTAAAAAATATTGGTGGATGATCATTTTCAACATTAAAACTAATAAAGTTGATTGTTGGGTGTTAAAATAAGCAGAAAGTTGCTTGAAAAAGGTTTCAGATTATTGAAAACTTGCTTGAATTCGTGTTTCTCGTACGAATTTATGCTATTATAAACCTTAATGCCACTTAAGAAGGAGAGCTTTACATGAAACGACATGAAGCACGCGAAAAAGCGTTGCAAGTTTTGTTTCAGCTAGACAATACCGATCTAACAATCGAAGAAGCAATGGGGCATATTAAAGGTCAACCGACAAATGTCTTCTACGAAAAGATTGTTACTGGAACAGCTGAACATTTGGAGGAAATCGATGCTACTTTAGAGCAGCATCTTGAAAAGTGGTCACTTGCCCGTTTACCCAAAATTGAAAGAACGGTTTTACGTCTAGCTGTATACGAGCTTTTATACATGCCAGAAACACCAAAAAGAGTAGTACTTAATGAAGCAATCGAGTTATGCAAAACATTTGGAGACGATGGTTCGTCAAAATTTGTTAATGGCGTACTTTCTAAATTTACAGAACAATAAAATGTGTTGAATTGGAAGGAGTAACTAAGGTTTATGTCAAGTGCAATTATTAATGGTAAAGAAATTGGTCAAGAAATTCGTAATTCCGTAGCAGAGCGAGTAACTCGCTTAAAAGAGCAGGGCTTAACACCGGGCTTAGCGGTTGTTTTAGTAGGAGACAACCAAGCCTCAGCTACATATGTGAGAAATAAGCAAAAATCTTGTGAAGCAATTGGTATGTTTTCAGAGCTAATTAAACTACCAGAAGAAACTACACAGGAAGAATTATTAACACAAATTGAATTATTAAATAATCGTGAAGATATTCATGGTATTTTAGTACAATTACCACTCCCAAAACATATTAATGAGGATACTGTTATTGCCACTATCGCCGTTGAAAAAGACGTAGATGGCTTCTCACCAGTAAGTGTTGGGAAAATGATGCTTGGCCAAGAAACTTTTTTACCGTGTACACCATTTGGCGTAATGAAGCTTCTTGAGTATTCAGGAATTGACATCGCTGGAAAGCATGCGGTTATCGTGGGACGTAGTCATATCGTTGGGAAACCAATGGGACAACTTTTACTACAAAAGGATGCAACTGTTACATATACGCATTCAAAAACACCTGATTTACCATCATTCACAAAACAAGCAGATATATTAATTGCAGCCGTTGGACGTGCAAAATTAATTACGAAAGAGCATGTTAAAGAAGGCGCAGTTGTTATAGATGTCGGCATGAATCGCGACGAAAACAACAAGCTTTGCGGTGACGTAAACTTTAGTGAGGTTGATGGAATTGCGTCTCATATTACACCTGTACCAGGCGGAGTGGGACCAATGACAATTACAATGTTACTATTCAACACAGTTCAAGCAGCAGAAAAAAAGCTTGCGAGTAAAGTTAAGCTATAATTTGAAAGACTCTTTAGTTTGCTAAAAACCATCTCAATTTTTATTGAGATGGTTTTTTTGCATAATTTTCACTAAACAAAATCTGTTCGTTTTAGATATTCTATTGTGTTGCATTCACTTTCACACAGAAAATACATATGGCTGCTCTTTCAATCGCTTCGACGTTTATCCATTGCTCAGGTAGATCACGGTTCAATCCGTCGCCCAGACGTCAATCCATCATTTCGGAGGTACAATCCGTCGTCCTGAAGTCAATCCGTCATTTTGGAGATATTATCCGTCGCCCAGGCAGAACAATCCGTCGCTCTGCCGTTTCAATCCGTCGT
>NZ_JARVRU010000190.1:0-15254 GCF_030209535.1 Lysinibacillus sp. fls2-241-R2A-57 | reverse complement strand
GTCGTGGATAGAAGAGCCAAAGTCGTGGATAGAAGAGCCAAAGTCGTGGATAGAAGAGCCAAAGTCGTGGATAGAAGAGCCAAAGTCGTGGATAGAAGAGCCAAAGTCGTGGATAGAAACGCTAAAGTCGTGGATAGAGTAGCCAAAATCGTGGATAGAATCGCCAAAGCGACGGATAGAATCATCAAAGTGACGGAAAGAACAGCCAGAACGACGGAAAGAATCATTAAAGCGAAGGATAGAACCGTCGAAGTGACGGATAGAAACGCTAAAGTCGTGGATAGAGTAGCCAAAATCGTGGATAGAATCATCAAGGTGACGGAAAGAACAGCCAGAGCGACGGATAGGACTATCGAAGTGACAGATAGAATCACATAAGCCTAAAAAAATCGCCAGCTAAGGCGATTTTTTTATTGGAATTGAGAAGTTCCTAATGAAATCTAAAACTGCATTGTATTTATCAAAAATCTTCTATTTCTTGTTTCCGATTGGGTGGTGAAAGTATTTGACCATATTTGATTTATTAATCACACAAGGTTAATCATTACATCTAGAGTGTCAATTGTTACAGCTTATCAATTTTTTTGAATTTAGTATTATGATGAATGTAACGATAGCAAGTAAAGTCTTTTAATTTTTAAGTTGAAAGCATACTAAATCCTATATGTGATTAAATGCACCTTATTATGCATAGGTGTAATTTAATACGCAGGTAGGGATAGCTTTGAAAAATGTTAGAGTTAGCAAAGGGTAAAGGTTGATGCTACAGCATGGTGGATTATCATTTAATGACAGCCGCAAACCAAAAGTGAGGTTATTCTGATAATCTTGCCTTTGGTTTTTATTTAATTCATTCGAGAAGTTGTCACGTTTGTTGTTGCACTACGTACTTTAAGATTTTACATCGTTGGATTAATCAGAAAAACATGTAAGGTCCTTATCTTTCGTAGGTTTTACACGCCTGTTTCTTTGTGCTGCTCTTCCACGAGAATGGCAGAAGCACATATCCGAAATTTTGATGTCTACGCAGCTGATTTATTAAAAATCTACTATATAATTTTCGCTAATCAACACGCCTGAGAAATTATCAATAAAGAGGTGAAGAAATGAAAAATAGTTTATGCATCCACTCAATTAGTAAAAGCTATCGAAAAGGCAATGTACGAGCAAATGATAACATATCGACTTGTTTTTCTGCGGGTGAAGTTGTAGCTCTAACAGGTCACAATGGTGCTGGTAAAACAACATTCCTAAACCAAATAATTGGTGTAACAAAACCAGACAGCGGTTCTATAACTTATCAGGGACATTCTTTGGTTAAAGAAACTAAAGTTGCTCGAAGCTTAATATCAATGATGCCGCAGTTTCATGCACCGTTAGCTGGTGTGACATTGAGACAATCTGTTGAGTCAGTTTTAAGAATAAAAGGTGTTAGTGGCTATGAAAATAAGCAACTGGCTGATGACATAATTCAGGAATTGCAGATTGAGGAATGGGCAAATAAATCTGGAGAAAAATTATCTGGAGGATTGCAAAGACTTACTTCATTTGCTATGGCAGTTGTAGCACCTCCACCTATTATTTTATTAGATGAACCTACAAATGATGTAGACCCCGTGAGAAGAAAAACCATCTGGAGATACTTGAGGAAACTTGCGCAAAAAGGACATATTATTGTTGTAGTCACGCACAATTTGTTAGAAGTAGAACAATACACTGACAGATATCTTCTAATGGATCGAGGGAAATTAATTAAGGATTCTCCAATTAGAGAAGTAAATTTGGGATTACCTGTATCAAACTTACTAACAATAACGGTTAATAGTTCTTTGGACTTGAATGATTTCCCGGAAGTACTAGATATTGTTTTTAATGATGAAGACATGCAATATGATTTCGAGCTAACACATAAACAAGTTCCAGATGCTTTGGATTGGGTGTTAAGAAAAATCAATGAAAAAGAAGTAGTCAATTATCGGCTTGCACCATCTTCAATAAATAATCTATACGGAGAGTTGACAAATGAAGAGTAAACTTGAAATGCATTCTGAAGCAATGCCAAAAAACGATCGTTTACTACAGTTTTGGGGATTGATGCGTTGGAGTTTGATTAGGCACAAATATTTATTGCCAACCTTTAGTATAGCTCAAGTAGCTTTAGCTCTCGCCATTGTATATGGACTTGCTTTATTGATACCGGAAATAGATGAAGAAACTTCACTTTATCTATCTTCAGGTGCAATTACTTTGGGGATTATTGCTGTTGGTTGTGTTTTAGCAGCTCAAATAGTTAATACTGCAAAACAAGATGGAATTGTGAAATATCAAAAGACTTTACCGGTTAATCGTATGAGTATTCTGTTTGCGGATATTTTCATATGGGGTATCGCTTCACTACCCGGAATATTTATGTCATGCTTTGCTGCTATGATTAGATTTAATATATCAATCAACGTATCTCTTATGAGTATTCTTATTATTTTGCTGGCACAAGTAACAATGATTTCTATTGGCTTTGCGATAGCATATTGGCTACCTTCGAATTTAGTTGCACTGGTTACACAAATTATTATGATAGGAGGCCTACTGTTTTCTCCTATTACTTACCCTGCTGATAGACTTCCGGATTGGATGGCAGTTATATACAATGTACTTCCCTTTGTACCAACGAGTAATCTGATTAGGGCTACATTATTTGGCCTAGGATCAATTTCATTTGTGAATTTATTTGTGGTCATTGTATGGGCACTATTTACTTTTGGATTATCATTATTTGCCCTGTCGAGAAAGGAGTAAGTCAATATGAATCAAATCAGGCTAATAAATTTAAAAAAATATATTAAGAATGATCTAGTGATTGATGTAGAGTATTTGTGTTTCGAACGAGGAGGGATACATGCTCTAATAGGGCCCAATGGTGCAGGGAAGACTACTTTGTTGAAAAGTATCTGTGGGTTGGTTGTTGTTGATGAGGGGGAAATTTGGTTTGATGATAATCTTGTTTCACAAATGGATAATTATAAAAACTTACAGAAAATAGGGACGATATTTACTTCTTTAGACAGTATTTCTGGACTTACTGTACATGAGTTATTTGAAGAACATTTTCACTATTATGGGGTAAAAAAACCTAGCTCATGGCGACCTCTTTTGCAGCAGGTGAAATTGAATGTTTCTCCAGAAGCGGTTGTTGGAAAAATGTCTTTAGGGATGAAGCAAAGACTACAATTGGCAATAGCTCTGACACACAATCCGGAAATTTTAGTTTTAGATGAACCTTTTAATGGACTAGACCCTGATGGAATTGAACTAGTTAAGAACATTTTGAAATCTTTAGCAAGAGAAAAAATTATACTTATCACAAGTCATACTTTCGCGGACCTTGAAGATATTTCAACTGATATTGTTTTTATGTCAAATGGTAAAACGAGTGAAAAGAGAAAAATTGATGATATTAACCGTATTTATGAAGGCGGAATATTAGACTATTACAACCAATTAACTGCGAAATAAATGGAGGTATTTATTAAATGAATCATTATCAGTTTGAGATTTCTAAAATGAAGAAAATAATATTTCCAACATTTGCATTAACCTTTCTTTCTCAATTGATTTTTACTTATTTTTTTGTAATCGTAGGAAAATTTGAGGGAAATGATGGAGATGATATTTTAACAAGTTACCCAGCAATAGTTAGTTTAGCAAGCACAATCACTATGTGTATTATTTCAGTATATGGTGCCGTAGCAATAAGCCGTTATATTGTTAAAAATTATGTTGGGGATAATAGAAATAGAGTTTTTTTATATCCAATAAAGAGGAGTAGATTGTATTTAATCAAGAACATAGTATTTGGATGTATCTTGGGTTTGTCTCAATTTGTAGCACTTCTATTAGTCAACTCAATTTTTTCAATAGGAGAAACTATTTTTCCAATACTAAATAAACCAATTAAAAGTTATTGGGTGGATTTTATTTTTGTTGCAGTAGTTTGTGTACTATTAACGTTATCAATCGTACTCTTTTCTAGCTTTATCGGTATTTATTTTTCATCAACGATGTATACAGTAATTACTAGCATTATTTCTATTGTTGTATTGGCTAACGTTTCTGCACTTTCGTTGATAAACTTTCAATTTGCAGCAACCATAGGAGCTTTATGTGTATTATTGGCAATGTTTCCTATACTTCATTGTGTTGGTAAAAGAATAGATGAAAGTGAAACTATATAAACCTTGCTTTTATCACTATTGGCCTCGTTTGTTGGGAATCAAACCACAATAAATAGATAATCACTCGGCCTTAAAAATGAGAATCTTGAGTTCAAGTGATTATCTATTAAAAATATTATAGTCATAAAGTGATGAAAATGGTTGATTAGCAAACCTGTTAATATACATCAAAAAGTACAATACTTACGAAATACTGCTTGTTTTCAATCCAATGCTTACATAGACCACCATTCTTTTCCACTAAAGCATTTATACTTCTAACTCCTATTCCTTCATATTGGCGATTTCTTCTGGATTTAGTTTCTAATGGATCGAAAGTATTAGATATATCAATCAAAAGGTTTTTATTGAACTGCTTAATTACTAGAAATATTTCTTTGTCTGCACTTTTTTTTATTCTAATGCAAGCTTCTAATGCGTTGTCAACTAAGTTTCCAATTATTATTGCAAGAATATCGTTATCAATACTAATTTTTTCAGATAGAAAGATCTTAACTTTGAAATCGATTTGTTCCTTTTTGGCCATTGAGATTTTCTCATTCAATAAATAATTTAGTACGCTGTCGTTAGTGTGAAAATTTGATTGTTGGTTTAATGCTTCAATGGAACTCATCAAATAATCTTTTGCTTCCTCTGTAGCTTTACGATCAAGCAGACCCAATAAAACAAGATACTGATTCTTTAAATCATGTTTTATGGCTTTGATATTTAGTTGATTTTTTTTAACTTCTTCAATATATTTTATTTCTGATTCAAGTGCTTTTTTTTGGATTGAAATATGGTTTATTTTTCTTAAGTGTTTGATTAGACTATTGTACAAATACAAAACACCTATGTTCATACACAGAATACCTGATGCTACCAAAAACTCAATTAGTTGTGAATTAATGTTGATGTTTATCTCGGATAATAAGAAGCCTAGCAAAACAATTATCGAAATAACAGGTATTGAAATTAGAGCTAATAATACAGAAATATTAATGGATTGAAAAAGATTGTCTTTTTTAAGAAATAAGATTTTAATTCCAGAAAAAATTAGTATTCCAATAATCGTAGTAAAACTAGTAGTAATAATAATGAAAATAGTATTATTAGAATAATAGGCGGTTGATGAGAATAAATTTTTGAATAATGTAAGTGACAGTGATTCACATATGAAATTAATTGCTAAAAGAATGATTGTCCAAAAAAAAGTTTCTTTCATTGGAACATCATGTTGCTTAGCAATTATCAATATCAATGAAACTGTTAGTAGGATATTAACGAAGGGCAAAAAAGTTTCATTAATAATGAAGGAACTTCCTACAGTCAAGAAAAGAAGTAGGATAATTAACAAATTTAGTTTTTTAAACAATTTTCGAGACGATGACCAGCTTGAGAAAAAAAAGTTAAGTAAGAAGATATAAGTTACAAGGCTTAGTAGTCGGATAAATAGGTTGATTATCATACTATGTCCCTTAATTTCATTAGTATTTTATCTCGAGCGGTTTCTTTATATTTTCTACTCATAGGTACTTCAATAGAGTTATTATTATCTCTTTTTAATATCAGGAAATTGTTCCCTATTTCTTTGATGTATTTTACATTAACTATAAAAGACGTGTGTACTTGAACAAAATAGTCATTAAGTTTAGGTAGAATTGTAGTGGTAGACATATTAGAGACATACACTTCATTTAACGTATGAATAATAACTTGGCGACGATTTTTCTCGAAATAAACAAGCTCATTTAATTTGAGGCTATGGGATTTTTTATTATAGGAAAAAATGAACCTTTCTTCTCCAACATCTAGATATCTCATTACTCTATCTAAAACTGGAAATAAGTTCTCCTTAGTTACAGGTTTGATTATGTAGTCAAAGGTTTGTACCTTAAAGACATCCTCCATATATTCTCTGTAATTAGTTAAAAATATAATAGGAACATTTAAATTGTTTTGGCGAATTATTTCGGCAAGTTCAATACCTGTAGTATTAGGAAATTCAATATCTAAAATAAATAAATCAAATTCAGTTTTTTTCATATGACTGATTAGATTTTGAGGATAATAGAAAACACTGGCCTCAAATAATTTTTGATTGTATTGTATTAACAATTCTTCTACTGCATCCGCCATTTGGGGTATGTCATCACATATAGCTGTCTTAATCATAAGTATCCCTCCAATTACCATTATACAATTTTCTGAATTTTTAAACAATGTAAGGCGTGTTGATTAGTAGGATAGCCGAAGTGGCGGATAGAGTAGTCAAAGTGATGGAAAGAACGCAAAGTGGCGGAAAGAACCGCCAAAGTCGTGGATAGAATCGCCAGAGTCGTGAATAGAAACGCTAAAGTCGTGGATAGAGCAGCCAAAATCGTGGATAGAATCGCCAGAGCGACGGATAGGATTATCAAAACGACGGATAAAATCGCAAGTGACGGATAGGGTCATCAAAGCGACGGAAAGAACCGCCGGAGTGACGGATAGAATTAACAGAACGACGGATAGAACCTCCAAAACGATGGATAAAATCGCAAGTGACGGATAGAATCATCAAAGTGACGGATAGAACCGCCGAAGACGTGGATAGAACCGCCAAAGTCGTGGATAGAACAGCCGAAATCGTGGATAGAATCGCCAGAGCGACGGATAGGAATATCAAAGCGACGGAAAGAATCGCCAGAGCGACGGATAGGATTATCAAAGCGACGGATAGAATCGTCGAAGTGACGGATAGAAACGCTAAAGTCGTGGATAGAGCAGCCAAAATCGTGGATAGAATCGCAAGTGACGGATAGAATCATCAAAGTGACGGATAGAACAGCCAGAGCGATGGATAGGATTATCAAAACGACGGATAAAATCGCAAGCGACGGATAGGGTCATCAAAACGACGGATAGAATTATCAAAACGACGGATAGAACAGCCAAAGTCGTGGATAGAACCGCTAAAGTCGTGGATAGAACCGCCAAAATCGTGGATAGAATCGCCAGAGCGACGGATAGAATTATCATAGCGACGGAAAGAACCGCAAGTGACGGATATGGTCATCAAAGCGACGGAAAGAATCGCCAGAGCGACGGATAGGATTATCAAAGTGACGGATAGAATCATCAAAGTGACGGATAGAACAGCCAGAGCGATGGATAGGATTATCAAAACGACGGATAAAATCGCAAGCGACGGATGGGTCATCAAAACGACGGAAAGAACCGCCAGAACGACGGATAGAATTATCAAAGCGAACGATAGAACCGTCGAAGTGACGGATAGAAACGCCAAAGTCGTGGATAGAACCGCCAAAGTGACGGAAAGAACCACCAGCCAGACAAATAGAATCACCTAAACCCCAAAAAAATCGCCAGCTAAGGCGATTTTTTTATTGGAATTGAGAAAGGCGTGAAAAGAAGTTCGTGACAAAGTCTAAAAATATTTTTTCTGATGGTGCAATTTCACGATTTACGGGTGAAATTATGCCCACTGTTCTTGGAATCGTAGGTGATTTAATTGGCACCTTTACTGTGAAGCGGGCAGCTGAATCATATAGGGAGCTTTCTGGTAATAGGCTGACTCCAATGCCTGCAGCGACAAGACCTTTTAGGGCATCTAAGTCCTCGCCCTCAGAGATGACGTTTGGCAAGAAGCCGGCAGCTCGACAGGCATCCATAGCTACTTTATGTAAAATATAGCCATCTGGGAATAAGACAAATAAGTCGTTACGTAAATCGGCAAGTTGAATACTTTCCCTTTTGGCTAGTGGATGTTTTGCTGGTAGTAAAGCGGCGATGTTTTCAGTAAACAAAATAGTTGATTGAATCGCTTCATCCTTTGGTGGAAGAGGGCCTAAAAATGCTAAATTTAATTCGCGATTTTTGACTGCATCAATTAAAAAACGATAGGAGCCTTGACGGAGCTGGAATTGCAAGTCTGGATATTCACGTTTGAAGGCGGAGATAACAGTTGGCAATACATAGCTAGCCAAGCTTGTTGGAAAACCGATTTTTATCGTACCTTTAGCAGGATCTAAATATTCCTCAACTTGCTTTGCGGCAAAATCAATGGCTTTTAGAGCGGTAATTGTGTGCTCAAGAAACGTTTTGCCGATTGGTGTCAATTTAACATTTCGTCCTACTCGTTCAAAGAGTGATGTGCCTAATTCATCTTCTAGATTAGCAATTTGTCGGCTAATTGCAGATTGAGCAACATGAAGATGTTCAGCAGCCTCTGAAATGTGTTCACGCTCAGCAACTTCAACAAAATAACGTAATTGACGTAACTCCACTAAATATTCACCTCTATTAATCGAAAAATACGATTGATTATACCTCAATTATATACTATTTAAGATGAAAATGATCGCAAATGTTAACTGTGCGAATTAAATGAAGGGTTACCTCAGCAGCCTCATTAAAGCGTAGGGAAGTGAAAAAAATTAAGATAGATTAAAAGAAATTGCATTACCTTCAAATATTTATTTTGGTTCATCAACAAAAGTTGGGACAAGGTATTTTAATTGATCTTCGTTCTGGCTGGGCGACTCCTTGGGGTAGCGTTACAGATAAGACCCTGGAGCGTAAGTGAGCAGAGGAACGAAGGCTAAAAGCATCACGTCCTGTGATAACACCTTCGTGACAACATCGTGCTGTTGTCGCTGCCGCTCCGTATGCACTACGCTTTCGCACAAAAGAAACCCTGTTGCTGCCGCTCCGCTTTTAATTTCACCAACTAGCACTCTAGAAATTTCTTTCCCTTAATTGATTCCATTCTAATCAAAAAGGTTATAGTATAGATGTTGTTATTTATGCATAATTGTCACAAAACCGCTACAATTAGCGCTTCCTGCGAGGTTTCCACTATGTTGCTAGATGAAATTCATTCTCAATTAGCGTTGATTTATTGAAAATGAAGGAAGTCGATTCTCATTGTCAATAACGATTGACAATAATCTGAAAATGCTTACAAAGTCTTTGTTTTTAAGGATTATATCAAAGGACAGTGAAAGTGATTGAAATGGTTTGCATAGAGAACGATTTTCAGTTAAGATTAGAATGATGATAATTAAGGAATGGTTCACCATTCACTGAACACACTATGGAGGTATTTTCATGTCAATTTTAGTTATTAAAGATCTTCACGTTGAAATCGACGGGAAAGAGATTTTAAAAGGCGTAAACCTTACGATCAATACAAATGAAATTCACGCAATCATGGGACCAAACGGAACTGGTAAATCAACATTAGCTTCTGCAATTATGGGTCACCCTAAATATGAAGTAACTTCTGGTACAGTTGAGCTTGATGGCGAAAATGTACTTGAAATGGAAGTAGACGAGCGTGCTCAAGCAGGTCTATTCTTAGCAATGCAATATCCTTCTGAAATTGCGGGTGTAACAAATGCTGATTTCTTACGTTCAGCTATTAATGCACGCCGTGAAGAAGGCGATGAAATTTCACTAATGAAATTTATCCGTGAATTAGATAAAAACATGGAATTCCTTGAAATGAATGAAGATATGGCACAACGTTATTTAAATGAAGGTTTCTCTGGCGGTGAGAAAAAACGTAACGAAATTCTTCAATTAATGATGATTAAACCAACTTTCGCTATTTTAGATGAAATTGACTCTGGTCTTGATATTGATGCGCTTAAAGTTGTATCAAAAGGTATCAATGCAATGCGTGGTGAAGGTTTTGGTTGCTTAATGATCACTCACTACCAACGCCTACTTAACTACATTACTCCAGACCATGTACACGTAATGATGCAAGGTCGCGTTGTTAAATCAGGTGGCGAAGAATTAGCACAACGTTTAGAAGCGGAAGGCTATGACTGGATTAAAAAAGAATTAGGTATCGAAGAAGAAACAGAAGAACAAGAAGCATAAGAGGGAGGACGAACTAGCATGACAGTGGAACTTAACTTGCCTGTAACGGTACAGGACGTGCGCTCGTTCTCAGAAGCAAACGGTGAACCGGCTTGGTTTACAGAGCTTCGCGCGGCAGCACTAGACAAAGTAACTGGTTTAGATATGCCAAAACCAGACAGAACAAATATTACAAAATGGGATTTCTTGAATTTCCCAACTCATACAGTTGATAGTGAAGGATTTGCTTCACTTGATGCATTACCAGAAGAAGCAAAAGGTTTAATTGATCTTGAGGCTCAAGAAAATCTTTATGTTCAACGTAATAACACACCAGCTTTCATTAAAACATCACAAGAACTAGCTGATAAAGGTGTTATTTTTACAGATATTTTAACAGCGATTCGTGAGCATGGAGACCTTGTTAAAAAGTACTTTATGACAGAAGCTGTAAAAGTTGATGAGCATAAATTAACAGCGCTTCATGCGGCACTTGTTAATGGTGGTGTGTTCGTATATGTACCGAAAAATGTAATTATTGAACAGCCGCTTCAAGTTGTATTCTTAAACGATAACGCAGAAGCTTCATTATATAACCACGTGTTAGTTGTAGCTGAAGCAAATTCAGCTGTAACGTATGTTGAAACATATATTTCAACAGTTGAAGAAGCAAAAGGTCAAGCAAATATTATTGCAGAAGTAGTCGTTCAAGATAATGCACAAGTTACTTACGGTGCGGTTGATGTACTTGCAAAAGGATATACTACTTATGTTAATCGCCGCGCACGTTTAGCTCGTGATGCGAAAGTAGATTGGGCTCTTGGCTTAATGAATGATTCAGATACTATTTCTGAAAACATTACACATCTAATCGGTGACGGTTCACATGCTGACACAAAAACAGTAGTTGTTGGTCGCGGTGAACAAAAACTTAACTTTACTACTGAAGTTCGTCATTGGGGTAAAAACTCAAATGGTCATATCTTAAAGCATGGTGTCATGAAAGACGCAGCACAATCAATCTTTAACGGTATTGGTTACATCGAACAAGGTGCGACAAAAGCTGATGCACAACAAGAATCACGTGTATTAATGCTTTCTGAAAAAGCTCGTGGCGATGCAAACCCAATTCTATTAATCGATGAAGACGATGTAACAGCAGGACACGCAGCATCTGTTGGTCGAGTTGATCCACTACAACTTTACTATTTAATGAGTCGTGGTATTTCGAAAGCAGAAGCAGAGCGCCTTGTTATCCATGGATTCCTTGCGCCAGTTGTTACGCAATTACCAATCGAAGGCGTACAAAAGCAACTGACGGAGGTTATTGAAAGGAAAGTTCGCTAATGATGAATAAAGACATTAAAAGCTATTTCCCGATTTTAGATCAGGAAGTAAACGGTCATAAGCTTGTTTACCTTGATAGCGCAGCAACTTCTCAAAAACCTATTCAAGTGATAGAAGCAATGAAGCATTATTATGAATTCGATAATTCTAATGTTCACCGTGGTGTGCACACATTGGGAAATCGTGCTACTGATAAGTATGAAGGAGCACGTGAAAAGGTTCGTAAGTTTATCAATGCTAACTCAACAGAAGAAATTATTTTTACTCGCGGTACTACAACTGCTTTAAATACAGTAGCAGCAAGTTATGGTCGTGCTAATGTTGCTGAGGGTGATGAAATTGTTATCACTCACATGGAGCACCACTCTAATATTATTCCTTGGCAACAGCTAGCAAAGGAAAAAAATGCAACGCTGAAATATATTGAGCTTGAAGCAGATGGCACGCTTAACTTAGAAAAGGTTCGTGCGACAATTACACCTAAAACAAAAATTGTGTCGGTGTCAATGGCGTCAAACGTCCTTGGAACGATTAATCCAATTAAAGAAATTGCTCAAATTGCGCATGCAAACGGTGCTGTAATGGTAGCCGATGGGGCGCAAGCAGCACCACATATGAAAATCGATGTGCAAGATCTGGATGTAGATTTCTTAGGGTTCTCAGGTCATAAAATGTGCGGACCAACTGGAATAGGTGTACTATATGGTAAAAAGGAACACCTTGAAAAGATGGAGCCAATTGAATTTGGTGGCGAAATGATTGACTTTGTTGGACTTTACGAGTCAACGTGGAAAGAATTACCGTGGAAGTTTGAAGGTGGAACGCCTATTATTGCAGGTGCAGTAGGTTTAGGAGCCGCAATTGATTTCTTAACTGAAATTGGGTTAGATCATATTGCGGAGCATGAGCATAAGCTTGCAGGCTACGCAATGGATCAGCTTGAAACTATTGACGGACTTAAAATTTTCGGCCCACGTGACCCAATGAAGCGTTGTGGACTTGTAACATTTAACTTAGACGATGTACATCCACATGATGTGGCAACGGTTCTTGATATGAACGGTATTGCTGTTCGTGCAGGACATCATTGCGCACAGCCACTAATGAAATGTCTTCAACAAGTTGCAACAGCGCGTGCAAGCTTCTATCTGTATAACACAGAGGAAGATATTGACCGCCTAGTTGCAGGGTTACGTTCTGCGAAGGAGTATTTTGGCGATGTCTTTTAATAATTTAGATCAACTATATCGATCAGTCATTATGGATCATTATAAAAATCCTCGTAATAAAGGATCAATTGAAGAAGATGCTGTAACGATTGATATGAACAATCCAACTTGTGGTGACCGTATTCACTTAACGCTTAAAGTGACTGACGGTATTGTAGAGGATGCGAAGTTTGACGGTGAAGGCTGCTCAATTTCGATGTCTTCTGCATCAATGATGACTCAGCTTATCAAAGGGAAAAAGGTTGAGGAAGCATTAGAGCTTGCTGATATCTTCTCTAAAATGATGATGGGTGAAGACTATAGCGAAAAATATGACCTTGAGGATGTTGAGGCACTACAAGGTGTTTCTCAATTCCCTGCACGTATTAAATGTGCGACATTAGCTTGGAAAGCGATGGAAAAAGGCGTAAAGTAATAAATTTATCCCGATAAATACTTGAATAAAAGCATGTTTTCATTCAGGGTGAGGGGTTTCGTTTAGACTAGATAAATAACAATAATTCATGAACGGAGGAGAAACGATGGCTAAAAAAATGCCTGATATTGGCGATTACAAATATGGATTCCATGACAAGGACGTATCAATTTTCCGTTCAAAACGTGGTTTAACTGAAGAAATCGTCCGTGAAATTTCTAATATGAAACAAGAGCCTGAGTGGATGCTTGAATACCGCTTAAAAGCACTTGAAACTTTTTATACAAAACCAATGCCGCAATGGGGTGGCGATTTAGGTGATTTAGATTTTGATGAAATTACGTACTACGTAAAACCATCTGAAGCTACACAAAAATCATGGGATGAAGTACCTGATGAAATCAAAGCTACTTTTGATAAATTAGGTATCCCAGAAGCAGAACAAAAATATCTTGCAGGTGTATCTGCTCAGTACGAATCTGAAGTAGTATATCACAATATGAAACAAGATCTTGAAGACCTTGGTATTGTGTTTAAAGATACAGACTCAGCTTTACGTGAAAACGAAGATATTTTCAAACAATACTGGGGCAAAGTGATTCCTTACACTGACAACAAATTCGCTGCACTAAACTCAGCTGTTTGGTCAGGTGGCTCATTCATCTATGTACCACCAGGTGTAAAAGTGGAAACACCTTTACAAGCTTACTTCCGTATTAACTCTGAAAACATGGGTCAATTCGAACGTACGTTAATTATCGTAGACGAAGGCGCTCACGTACACTACGTTGAAGGTTGTACAGCTCCTGTTTACACAACAAACTCTTTACACTCAGCAGTAGTAGAAATTGTTGTACGTAAAGATGCATACTGCCGTTATACAACGATTCAAAACTGGGCGAACAACGTTTACAACTTAGTAACAAAACGTACAGTTGTTGAAGAAAACGGTACGATGGAATGGATCGACGGTAACATCGGTTCTAAATTAACAATGAAGTATCCAGCTTGTATCCTTAAAGGTGAAGGCGCTCGTGGTATGACATTATCAATCGCATTAGCAGGTAAAGGACAACACCAACATGCAGGTGCGAAAATGATTCATATGGCTCCAAACACATCTTCAACAATCGTTTCTAAATCGATTGCCAAACAAGGTGGTAAAGTAACATATATGGGTCAAGTTCGTTTCGGCCCTAAAGCAAGTGGTGCACGTGCTAACATTGAATGTGATACGTTAATCATGGATAATCAATCTACTTCAGATACAATTCCATACAACGAAATCTTAAATGATAATGTTTCTTTAGAGCATGAAGCGAAAGTTTCAAAAGTATCAGAGGAACAATTATTCTACTTAATGTCTCGTGGTATTTCTGAAGAAGAAGCGACAGAAATGATCGTAATGGGCTTCATCGAGCCATTCACAAAAGAATTACCAATGGAATACGCAGTAGAAATGAACCGTCTTATCAAGTTTGAAATGGAAGGTTCTATCGGTTAATATTCAATCAACCCTTGTCACAACAATGTTTGTGGCAAGGGTTTTTTATATGTAATCCCGACATGTATAATCACTTAGTGGCGAAAATCCATAAAAGGTTTGGCAGTAGAAAACTGTTAGCGAAAGGCAAGGGTTTCCATGTGGTGACCGAAACCGAAGAATAAAGAAGGTTATATAGAGATGTAGACACGGGAATGAATAAAGATTTTCAAAATGATGTAGATGCGCCCCTGTAAGTCAGCTTCAGCAGCTTGTCGTATTCTGCTCCTTTTAATTAATAGTAATACGATTTTATTTCTTTAAATTGTTTATTATCTTCATTTCCTATAAAAAGAAATCCATCATTGTTACCTAACCAAATAAGTGCTGATTGGGGTGTATCGATTTGATCAACAAATATTCGTCCAGGATTCACTCCCTCTACGACCGCTTTTACTTCTAATTGACCTTGCTCATTCAGTAACCCTTTACACCTGTAAAATTCATTTTGTTGTAATTCAGTAATCATCTTAATCAAATCCCTTTCGCGTTAAATTTCATATATTTTGGTCTCGTCACCAAAGTTTGGGATGGAATTTTAAAAAACGTATATTATGTGTATAAGTTGATCTTCGTGCCGGCCGGGCGACTCCTTGGGGATCAGCGTCACAGATGAGACCCTGGAGCGAGCAACGCGA
>NZ_JARVRU010000173.1:0-15500 GCF_030209535.1 Lysinibacillus sp. fls2-241-R2A-57 | reverse complement strand
ACTTCATTCCTCCCACCTCTGAAGAAGTGGGCTTCCTGAAGCTCAATTCTGTGAAATAGTGATGTAGAAAACAAGTATAGAAACAATTAGTAGAGGTATTTAAAGTTATATAACATCGCCTATAGCATTTTCTGGTTTCCGTCGAAGTTTGATAGCCCATGCACAATGATGAGAGCTCAATTTTTGTTTAGCAGCTCCTATGAAAGATCCTTTTTTAAATAATAATGTTTATAATCTCTTCCGACATTGTCCAATGTACCATAGATTTCATATCCATGATTTTGATAAAAATCTAAAGCTTGAAAACTTAAAGTATCTACCTTTATGAAATCACATTCGTTATTTACAGCAATTTGTTCAATATCTAATAACAATTTAGACCCATACCCTAATCCACGAAGATCCTCATCGATCATAAGTGTATGTATCTCTAACCAATTCCAGCAAATTTCCCCCAGAATGCCTCCACGAATTTGATCTTTTTCATCTGTAAGAAATAAATTGATTTCTTGATATCTACCCCTTAAATCATTTGGAAAATGCTTTAAATTAAATTCATATAACTTGTTATTAATATAAGATTTTTTGCCAGTATCTAGTTCTTGTGAAATTTTGTATTGCATGAATTATTCCTCCTCTTTTATATTGGGAATTTTCGTTTCCAAATCATATGGTGACTGTTTTCACCCCAATAATGCTCAAGTAAAAAGTCTGGCTTGCCAAATTTTTTCTGCCAAATAAATTGAGCCTGTTTATAACCACTATCTAAACAAAAACCTCTACTATTTTTACTCTCTAGCGTTGTTAACATTTTTTGAAGTAACATCGTTCCTATACCTTGATTTTGATAGATGGGGTGCACAAAAACTGTCCCAATCTCAGGAAAGTCTGTTAGATCTTCCAGAACGTTTTTTTGAATCAATTCATTTGCGATACCATATTCTATTGTTCCTACAATTTTCTTTGTTTCCTCGTGAATTGCTAACCAGAAAAATCGCTCCTCACCTTGGCTATCTAAATCCAATTTTAAATAATGTTTTTTCATTTCCCATTCGCTTTTTTGCTCGTCATAGAGCTCTGCAAGTCCTTCCTTTGTATATGTATCGGCAATAACAAGTAAAAAAAACTTATGCAACTCTTCGGTGTCTGTTGATTGGGGACGTCTGATGATAATTCTCTCCAAATGTATTCCTCCTTTTCAAGTAGCTGTAATATTATTGTAAATTTATTGAATGAAAAAGTTAAGTGTATTTTGATAGCAACTCCTCGAAAAGATGTAATATAAGAGGGAGGGGGGATGGTAAAGTGGATTATATTCAAATTACTAGGAACAATATTGAACGGGAGCATATATGTTGTGCACTTGGTGCGAAGCAATACGAGCATGCGGTAAAAGAAAAGAAAGAATGGCTAATGAACCGCATGGATGAAGGATTGGTCTTTTATCGTTTAAACGATCGAGCAAAGGTGTTTATTGAATATTTACCTGCAAATCAAGCTTGGGTTCCAATTAATGCACCGAATTATATGTATATTAATTGCCTATGGGTTTCAGGTAAATTCAAAAATCAAAATCATGCTAGACAACTGTTTGAAAAGTGTAAGGAAGATGCACTAGCGCAAGGTATGGATGGCATCGTACATATAGTAGGAAAGAAAAAACTCCCATTTCTAAGTGATAGACGTTTTTTTGAACATTTAGGATTTACAGTTGTAGATTATGCAGCATCATATTTTCAGCTAGCTGTCTATAAATTTAATGATAGGGTAGAAGATCCTTCGTTTAAATTACAGGTGAAAAATCCTTTAGTCAACAATAATGGTATTGTGATATATTACACAGCTCAATGTCCGTTTGCAGTAGGTGTTATAGATGATTTGAAAAATATAGCAGAGAAAAGGGGCATTCCTTTTTGTGCATATCAACTAATGACGAAAGATGAAGCGCAGAATGCACCTATCATATGGACTACCTTTGGACTGTTTTACAACGGTCGGTTTATGACACATGAAATTATGAGTGCAAACAAGTTTGAAAAGTTATTAAATACATTATGCCTTTCTCATAAACTTTAAAATTAGAGCAAATAAACAAATACCTACCAAAGAGCCTATAGTAAACGACCAAGAAAAATAATCGAAAAAGATGTATGCAATTAATATTCCCAGTATATAGCCGAGGGTTGTGCCCAGCAATTGTTTTTTGATATTCATCGTTCCCACTCCTTACTGCGTGAATTTTTTGAAATAATATTCTTTATTTATACTGTATAGAAATATTGGAAAAATATCCATAGGAATGAAGGTGTTGATTAGTTTTGAAAATTAGCAAACAGTATGCAGAACATTATAGTTGGGGAGATCAATGTGATGGCTGGCATTTAGTTAAAAACAATGAGCTTAGCATTATTCATGAGCGTATGCCCGCTAAAACAGCAGAGGTAAATCATTATCATCATCATGCACAACAATTTTTCTTTGTGCTATCTGGAACAGCAACAATTGATATTGACGGAAAACGTATCGTCTTACGGAAGAATGAAGGAATTGAAGTGCCGTCCCTTAAACCGCATCAGATGCGAAATGATTCAGAGGATGATGTAGAGTTTTTGGTCATTTCACAGCCAAATAGTAGAGGCGATCGTATCCAACCATAAAGTAAGTTTCATTCTTTTGCATGAGGTAGATATTTATTTTAGTAAGTATAGTAAATGCTAACAATTGCAAAGGGGATGTTTTACGAATGAAGATTACAAAGGTGACACTATATGTGTATGATGTACATAAAACGAAAGAATTTTACTGCAATCATTTAGGATTTACATTAATACGGGATACGGATAATGTTTTTGATATAGCTGTTGGTGAAAGTGTTATCACTTTTGAAAAAATATCGTATTTGGTTAAAAAGCAATATCATTTTGCGTTAAATATTCCATGTAATTTATTTAAGCAAGCGAAAAGCTGGGTAAAAGAATATGCAGAATTATTATTTTCAGAGGGACAGGATGAAGTATATTTTGATACATTAAAAGCTCATTCTTGTTATTTTTATGATCCAGAGGGAAATATTATTGAGCTCATTTCAAGGCAGGAAGTAAATCCAAAACAGGATGTAAAGTCTTTTTCACCCGAGCATGTACTAAATATTGCCGAAATGAATTTAACGACGGATGCTATTTATTCAGTAGCCGATAGTTTAAAAGAATACGGTATAACGCCAATGAATCATAACGAAATTCGCTCAAATGCTCTCACGTTTATGGGGAACTATGAGGATGGAGCAAATTTACTTTTAGGACCAAGTGAACGAGTTTGGTATTTTTCTAATAAAAAAGCAATTGTTAGTCCTATTAAGATAGAAATCAATAAAAACTTGCAACTATGTATGACCGAAAACGGTGATTTTACCATTTCACAGCTTTAAAAACACCATCAGACCACCTTATAATTTTTATTGAATAAAAAAGTATATTTATTCGAAAAGTGATTAGGGGAATATTTAATATTCGCAATAGCTAAGAAATTAAGCGGAAGAAAAACTGCTCATAAAAGCCCGATTGGTGAAGACAAATAATCGGTGGAGATAAGAAAAACCACTCCTGAAGGTTTCATTTTGAGTAGTTGCAAAAAATGCTATTAATCAATCATAAAGGAGTTAATTTTTTGAAAGCTAAAAGCATTAAATTATATGAATTTGGAAGCCCTCGGGAAGTTTTAAAGTTTGAAAATAAAACGATTTACCCCCCTCAAGAACAAGAAATTCTTGTTCGAATGCTGGCACGACCTATTAATCCTTCCGATTTAATACCAATATGGGGGAAGTATGCTCATCGAATTTCTTTACCAACAATTCCTGGCTATGAAGGAGTGGGTATTGTAGAGGAGGTAGGTCCGTTTGTTTCTAAAAATCTTATTGGAAAGCGTGTATTACCTTTGCGAGGAGAAGGAACTTGGCAGGAAATTGTAAAAACTAACGCGAAATTTGCAGTACCAATCCCCGATTCTATAGATGATTTTACTGCAGCCCAAATGTATATTAACCCAATGACGGCTTGGGTGACTTGTATAGACATTCTACAATTGCAGCCAAATGATGTTTTATTAGTGAATGCCTGTGGGTCCGCAATTGGACATATTTTTGCTCAGCTGGCAAAATTGCTAGGTTTTCAGTTAATCGCGGTCAGTAGAAATAATAGACATACCGCTGATTTAATTCAGCTTGGAGCTTCCTATGTAATAGATACCACTATTGAACCGCTCTATGAGAAAGTAATGGAACTAACGAATGGAAGAGGTGCTGATGCTGCTGTTGATTCTATTGGTGGGGTAGCAGGCAATGATCTTGCTTTCTGTTTGAAACCTGGAGGCAATTTTTTAGCAATTGGTCTTTTATCAGGTGTACAAGTGAATTGGCAAAGTATTGTTAAAGAGGCAAATGTCAAGGCAAGTATGTTCCATTTACGTCATTGGAATAAGCAAGTCTCGATAGAAAGATGGCAAGATACATTTCATCAGTTAATCAATCTCGTTAATAGTGGTACGTTAAAAATGATGGCGGTTGATTCTCATTATGATTTGTTAGACATTAAAAAGGCAATAGCGGCAGTTGAATCGTCTAAAACAACTAAAGGGAAGGTTTTTTTAACTTCTTTCAACGGGTGACAAGCTATTGATAGCCTATAGAGAAACGAAGGGGAGTCTATTCTACCCTTCGTTTTTTTAGCTTTGGGTATTCATTCGATCTCAAGTGCTTGTTTTGACCAAGTTATTAGCTAATGAATAGTTTGGGTTGGCTTCATTATCAAGTCAGCTACCATTTCTGGAACATCTGAAAAAAGGTACAACCTCCGTTCCATAAACCTTACAACTTTTGTCACTCTTCACTTTTTAAATACATGAATATATGCTTATTTGATGCAATTTACTTTAAATTTGCTTAAAACCAAAATTTTTGGATGAAATTTGATAAAATGTAACTCTTGTTTATAAGTGGCTCATCACCAAAAGTTGTGGATGACATTTGTTAAAACGTATGCCATGTATATAGGTTAATCTTCGTTACGGCTGGGCGACTCCTTAGGGATTAGCGTCACAGATGAGACCCTGGAGCGAGCATACAGAGGAACGAAGGCTAAAAACATCACGTCCTGTGATAACGCCTTCGTGACCTACATCGTGTAGGCCCAAGCGGCTCATCGGACGCCCCTAGGAAAGCGCCCAGCCGGAACGGAAATCAACCACACGTTATGGTGAAGAGCCTTATAAGTTGATTAGAGTGGAAATGGGGTGACCACTTATGATCAGCGTTAAAAACGAGTTATTAAATTAGTTTGATGTTTTTTAGGAGATGAAAGTATGAAAGAAACAATTTCTGCTGTTTGTACAACAGCTGGAACAAAAATTAGAATGATGAAGCAAAGACCTGTCAATTATTTCCTGCAGGCGATTTTTGGAGGACTTTTTGTTGGTTTTGGTATTATGCTCATCGTTACTATTGGCGGCTTATTAGATCCTGCTGGGGTACCGAGTATGAAGATCATACAAGGATTAGCATTCGGTGTGGCACTTAGTATGGTCATGATGGCTGGTGCAAATTTATTTACCGGTGATAATTTAGTTTTAACGGTTAGTACACTATCAAAAAAATCATCCCCATTAGAAATGTTAGGAATTTGGTCGTTTAGTTACATAGGGAATTTCTTTGGTGCTCTTTTAGGAGCCTTATTATTTTATAACGCGGGGCAAGTAGTCGGAGACACGGCAGCTTACATTGAAAAACTAGCTACAGCTAAGATGAACGCTGGCTTTGTTGCACTTTTATGTCGAGGTATTTTATGTAATTTACTAGTATGTTTGGCAGTATGGTGTACCTATAAATTAAAAACAGAAACCGCAAAATTAGTGATGATTTTTTGCTGTATTTTCCCGTTTGTTACAATTGGATTTGAGCATAGTATAGCAAATATGACATTGTTTAGCCTTGCTCTCTTAATACCTCATGGTGAACTCGTATCGTTTGCAGGTGCCATTTCAAATTTAGTACCCGTAACGCTAGGTAATATCATTGGGGGAGCTGTTATTGGTTTTGTCTATTGGGTGAATGCAAAAGATTAATATTCACTAGTTATTTCTATTGCAACTTCCTTGGTACGACACTTAGTAAGTGCCATGGCAGTTTGTAAAGCTTAATTTATTTAGTTATGATAATCTTAGTATTAGTAAGGGTAATAATGTTTCATGAGGGAGTGAAGATTGTGGAAAATATTAAGAAATTGAAAGATGCGATACACAAATTAAGTGAAGCAGATGCAAAATCAATGCTTTTCTTTTCCTTAATTAATAAACAATCGACCGAAGATATGCAGCAATTTATTTTAAAGCAAGCAGAAGATTACACCAAATTCAAAAATGCACAAACTGTACATATTGTATTTGGTCATTCTCCTGGTGGAAGCTTGAGAGCCGCATTCAGAGAGACGGACTATGAAATTACTGAAGATATTATTATTTTGCCAAGTGATTTTTCTGTTGGTCCAGTAAAAGATTTACATAAAGAGTCTGGAATTAAGGCACGTGTAATGTGGTTACAAGAGCGATATAGTATAGATAATGATGAGCTAAAAGTTTATCAACAAGATATAATAGATGCTTTTGAAAAAATAAAGAATATCCCTCCTCATCAGGATATAATGATTTTGACATGCCAAAATGCTCATGAGCAAACAGGGCTCCGTCTAGTTTTGGCATTGTTAAAAAATAAGCTAAATCGTGTGTTTGTACTAGATACTTTTCAAGCATTTCATGAAACTTATACGTTTCCGCAATTAGCCGAAGAAAATTATCCGATGTCTTCAGGAGAAATAAAATCAGAGGATTTACTCCTATTTTATGAACATTACGAGTTACGCCCTTTAAATAAAGCAAAACAACAAGCATTATATGAGGAAGGCTTAGGAATGCTTGTTGATGATTACAATATAATCCGTTCGTGGGAGCATCATGAACTTTGGCACAATATAAATGAAGATCGGGATGATGCTTTCATAATTACATGCGCCAAACGTTTGCATGAGGAGGATGGGGAAGTTATGTATAGAAAGGCTGCAAGATTAATTGGGGAAGTATTGGGACATATGGAACAATATCGTGGCGGTAGTTGGATTGAATATCGTTTGCGCACTTTAATTAAGCAAGGCGTCTTTACATATAAAGGAGATCTAGCAGCCATGCGATTATATGAAGTAAAATTAACGGATGAATACTTAACAAATCCCATCTATTAATACTTTGACTTTGAGATAAATCATAGATAGAATGACAGGTAGAGTTACTTATGTGTAACTCTACTTTTTTTGTTGTGTCAATGTGATTAATGTCGTGAATTTAATAGATAATGAATTATAAAAAAGAGTGGAGGAAGACGATCATGGAACAAGAAGTGAATCAACATACTATCCTTCAAGCAATTTTGGAGCTTTCTAAGCAAATGCAAGACATGAAATTAGATCTTCAGCAACAAATCGAAGCAGTGGGAACAAGATTAGATAAGATTGAACAAAATTTAAGTAAAAAAATTGATGTTTTTGATTCAAAAGTTGGGATTGTATCACTTGATCTATTAGAAACAAAAGCTGAAGTATCTGTTCTTCAAAAAGCAAAATAATCGATCTTAACTTACCGTATCCCCTAAGGTTACGGTATTTTTTTATGGTATAATCTTATATGGAATAAATGGCTAGAAGGAGTGAACATAATGTTAAAAATAGAGGTATTTGAACAATTAAAAAAGGCAATGAAAGAAAAGGACGTATTAGCAAAAGGCGTACTATCGCTTTTGAAATCTGCCCTAGATTTAGCTGAGAAGGAAAAGGGAGAAGCTTTATCGACTGAAGAGGAAATTGCTATCGTTAATCGTGAGGTAAAGCAAACAAATCAGGCATTAGAAGGTGCTCAAAATGCAGGGCGAGCTGACTTAATTGAAAAAGAGGAAGCGAAATTAGTCCTATTAAAATCATTTTTACCGAAGCAATTAACTGAAGAAGAAATTGTAGAAAAACTTGTGGCAGCTAGCGTTGTAAAAGGGATGAATATGGGGGAAGCGATGAAAATTGCAAAACCTCTATTAACTGGTCAAGCAGAAGGTGCTATGATCTCAAAAGTTGTGAAGAGTTTAATTTCATAATTATAGTTAAAATCGGATCGCCTTCCATGTAGGTGATCCGATTGTTTTGGTTAACAATCATCTTTTTACCTTACTATCTAAGTACACCAGCATTGAATAACTGCAACTGATTCGCAGATTTGGATTATAGATCCTTTTGGTATCCAAGAAGCAAGATTTCTTTTAGTAGCTATTGCAAAATGTGGAAATTATCCATATACTATTAATTAACCACTGGTCAAACAAGGAGGACATTATGTCACCACGTAAACAGTCAACAAAAGATTTGACGAAAGAAATGATTGTAAATGAGGCACATAAGCAATTTATAGCGAAGGATTTTCATCAAGTATCGATGCGCAGTATAGCTAAAGAGCTTGGCTGCAGTCATGGGGCTATTTACTATCATTTTAAAAATAAAGCAGAAATTTTTTACTCAATTTTAGGTGATTATTTTTCTGAATTAAATAATACTTTAGATGAAACTGTGAATGGTCCTGGAGATAATAATGCTAAACTGCTGAATATTTTTGTAGGCTTTATGGCATTTGGTTTAAATAATCAAAGCCAATATGAATTAATGTTTATAATAAGGGACAGTGAAATGGATGGGCTTTCACAAGAGGCAGCAAATTTTAGTTATGAAAAATTTGCACAATCTGTACAGTCCTTATCAAAGACTGAACTGTTGATTTCAGATATACATTCTACATTTATTGCTCTACATGGTTTTGTTGCACATTATCGTCATTATGTAAAAAATTATGAGGAAGCGAAAGAGGCAGCAGATGTACATGCAAAATTTCTTTTTAACGCTTTAACATAAGGAAATGTAGTTCTAGGTTTCAATAATCTAGAACTTACTTTTTACAGCGATTTGACCAGTGGTTAATAAAGGAGGTATTTTCTTTGAAAACTGCATTAGTTATTGGGGCGTCTGGTGGGATGGGTTATGCTTTAGTTAATGAATTAGTAAGCCGCAATATAAAGGTAAAGGCCTTTGCTAGAAATAAAGTAAAATTAGTTGCACTTTTTCAGCATGACAAAAATGTCGAAATCATTTCTGGCGATGCATTTAATGAACAGGAAATGATGAAGGCTTCAAATGATGTGGATGTTATTTTTCATGCTATTAGTTTTCCATATCAGGATTGGGAAAAGAAGCATAACCGGTGCTTAGATATGGTCATTAAAATAGCCGAAAAGCAAGGAGCAAAGATTGCGCTTGTAGATAATATTTATGCATATGGAAGACAGTCCACAAATCGAATTACAGAGGAGGGGAGAAAAGAACCGCAAACAAAGAAGGGGAAAATTCGTTTAGCAATGGAAAACAAATTGAAGGAAAGTAATGTACCCTCGTTAATCGTTCATTTGCCTGATTTATATGGGCCAAATGCAGAGAATACAATACTCTATGAAACGCTAAAAAACGTTGCACAAGGTAAAAAAGCTAATTTTGTAGGAAATATGCAGGTGAAAAGGGAGTTCCTTTATACAGTTGATGGTGCAAAGGCTATGGTTGAGCTTGCTTCTCGAGATGCTGCATATAATCAGAATTGGAATGTTCCAGCTATTCATCCGATAACAGGGGATGAACTGATAAAAATATTACGTGAAATTACTGGTTATAAAAAAGGTATTCGTACAATCTCTAAAGGGATGATACGTTGTATCGGAGTTTTTTCTCCTTCTATGAAAGAAGTAGTTGAGATATTGTATTTAACAGAAAAACCGGTCATATTAAGTGGGGAAAAATACGAAAAGGAAATAGGCACTTTACCACATACTGCATATAGAGTAGGGCTAGAAGAAACGATTGTATGGATGAACAAGAGGGCAAAATAGGTTTATTATTGAGCGATAAAAGGATTTTTTTGTTGCTAAACTGATTGTAGCGTGGGGCTACTTGACGCTCAACAGTAGTGTATATTAGAGTCTTCAAATTAATTAGTGTTGATAAAAATGGTTAATCAACACGCATGAAAAATCATAACAAAAATCCGCATAGACTTCTGTTGGGAGAAACTTACCCACAAAAAGTATAGCGGATTTTTGTTATCAGAAAGAAGAATACTATTGCTTAGTTTTTCTTATAACTGAAATTTTTGTGTGATATTACGAAGTTGCTGTGCCATCTCAGCTAAATTATTTGAAGACGCAGTAATCTCTTCAATACTTGCAGATTGTTCCTCAGAAGCAGCTGCTACATTCTGAATGTTTCCAGATGCTTGAACGGCTACTACACCTACATCCTCTACAGAAATTGCAATGCTGCTAACCCCGTCATTAATATTTGTAATGATATTATTAACATGATCCATTTCTTGAGTTAGTGCAGTAATATGCGAATAGATTTCTCCAAAGGCTTCACCTGATGCATTAAAGGCGTTAGAGCTTTCTGCAAGGTTATTACTACTAATTGCCATGGATTTAACAGCTTGGGCAGACTCTTCCTTAATCGTTTCAATACGTGTTCGAATACTATTTGTCGCTGCTAACGATTGGTCTGCGAGTTTACGAACTTCTTCAGCTACAACCGCGAAGCCTTTACCATGCTCACCAGCACGTGCTGCTTCAATAGATGCATTTAAAGCGAGTAAATTTGTTTGATCCGTAATTTCATTAATTAAGGTTACAATGTCTCCAATCTCATTTGAGTATGTGCTTAAACGTTCCACAACCTTTGTAGACTCTTGAATAGCATTAGATGTGACCGTCATTTTTTCTGTAGCACTTTGAATCGTTGTATTGCCTTTTTCTGAAATAGAGGATGCACTAAATGCTTTAGCAGTGACATCATTAACGCTAGATACAACTTCTGACATCTTTGTAGAGATTGTTGTAATATGACTTTCTACTTCTTCAATAGAGGAAGTTTGTTTTTCTGATCCCGCAGCAACTTCTTGCATAGAAGAGGTAATTTGTTGAATAGATGCACTTGTTTGCTCAGAGCTTGCCGTTAACTCTTCAGACATAGCGGCTACTTGCTCAGCATTTTCAGCAATTTGCTGAATAAGCGAACGTAAGTCTGCGGTCATATTTTCAATGCCTTCAGAAAGCTGTGCAATTTCATGAGAACCCTTGATATGAAGTGGTTCAACAGCTAAGTCTCCTTTTGCTACTTTACCAACATAACCAGTCATATTTTTAATTGGTTTTATAATACCTTTACTAATGAAATAAGCCACAATAATACCAAATATCACAAAAATCACGGTCATAATGATACAGTTCCAAAAAAGATTTGTTTCAAGTTTAGAAATGAAAGAAGCGTCCATATCTAAACCAAAAAGAATATCGGTATCTTCAAATGGTATAAAAATCGATTTATGCATTCCGTATTCATCTTCATAAATCTCACTAGATTTAACAGTTCCAGAATCTAACGCTTCACGCATTTCTTTACTAAAAGTATAGGCCTCTTGATGATTATCTTTATTGCTTAATGCAACTATATGTTCCTTGCCATTTGAACGTGAAAGGACGTAGGCGTTTTCGATATCAAAATTTTTAAGTGTTTCATTTAATTGATTTAATAGTTCGTCATATTTATCCTTATCGCCGTTATCTGCAGCTTTGACATCGTTTTTGTCGATATCTTCAAAAATAGTTTTAGATATAACATTTAAAGACGACTCAAATTGTGTAATAACATAATTATTGATAATTTGATTACACACAATAAATAATACGACGCTAAATAATATTGAGATAATCGTAATTGGAATTGTAAAACTTGCAATATATTTATAGAGTAAAGAACTCTTTAGCTTAGTGACTATATTCAACTTTAGCATCCTCCAAAACTTTCAACTTTTGTTGTAAGAAATGAATCATGTCACCAATATGCTCCGTTTCAGTATAAGGAGAAATAGAAAAGAATTTTGCAGCAGCGACTGGCATTTGTTGTTTTGTATCACTAGTGATGACAGTGCAAACCCGTGTTGTATCGCCGAAAAATACTTCGTCACGACCTTCACCTATAATTTCAAATAAAGAAGCATTTAGGCCATTAATATATTCAATCTGATCTTGTGTATAGCTACCTGACTGTTCAGATTTCCAATTCAAACCTTCTGGATATAAACGGAAGGCTGTGACTGGTCCGATATTAGATTCATTTACTAGTTGTAACATAGGCGTTTTCTCGGCTAATTGTGCACGGAACGCTAAATTTACACGCACATAATTCGCTAATATTTGTTGGTAGCCTTCTTTACCAAACGCCTGTAATGCTGCGTAAATAGCAATTGAACTACCCATACGAGAGCACTCTAATGTATAGCCTGTATGATAAGAACCATAGCCGCGATTGCCTACATAAGGTGTGTCGAAGTCCTCAATATCTAATAGCTGCAAATGTTTTCCTTCTTTTATTAAGAATAAGCTTGTTAAATACGGTGTTTGACCAAGCTTTTGGAAGTCGAAGCAAAGGCTATCTGCAATAGGTAAATATTGCATACGTTCTTTAATTTGTTCTAAACCTTGTAAAACATCAGCCTCAAACTGAAGTGGATTTGCCTTAAAGTCATAATCGTTGAAGAATGCGTAAAAACCACCTAAAGCTGAATCAGCGTGAATATGTATAGGTTTTAAGGAATGTTTTTGTTCTAGCTCAGTTGTAACATTTTTGATTGCTTGTACATCATCAATAGCAAATTGATCTGTAGCGCCTGTTGTAGCAACTACATACACTGGAATGCCACCGTTTTCGATAACCTCAGTCATACGCAAACGTAAGTCTTCGATATCCATTGAATGATCTTGTCCAGCTTTTACACGAATTAAATGCTTGCTACCGATGCCGACTGCTTCAATTGATTTTAATAAGCTGTAATGCGCATTTTCTGAAGCGAAGCAATATAAATTATTTGGTACGCCATCTTCCTTTGCGTTAGGGAATTGTTTAGCGATTGCAAGACGTAGCCCACTGAAAACAGCCCCTTGTCCACCCCAAGTTGTGTAACCGAAGCTTTGTGTATAGTCGTAGCCAACTAACTTCGACATCATTGCGACCACCTTTACCTCACATTCTGCGGCAGCTGGTCCGTATACATCCCATAGATTGTTACCATTAAGTAAGGCACTTGTAAATTGACCTAATATGCCAGGAATGCTGGCCATTGGTAAAACATTTGTTACAAAGTTGCGTGTATGGTAAGGATGTCCTTGCATCAATTGTGTTAATCCATCCACAACCTGATCAAGTCCTACACCTGAAGTTGGTACTTGATTATCTTGCATTAGCTCTTTGTAAAAATTGTCAGAACGCTCTTTCATCGGTCCAAGAGTTGTTGATTTTGGGTCCTTTAACTCATCTAAAGAGGAAACAATTTTCTCTAATAGAGATAATAAATTCTCTCTTTGTTCGATATTTCCGTCTTCACTTTGGAATAATTGTTGGATTTTTTTCATGTTTATCATCCTTTATAGTTCATATTTCCTCTATTTTTTATTTCAAAAAAATAGGTCGTTTTACTAAAATTATAATAACATATTATAACAGAAAATGAATTTATATTTTCTTTTTTGACATTTTAAAATAATCTAATTACTTTTTGTGAAGGGTGGTTTGGCAATAGGGTGTTTTTGGAAAGGTTGTATTGTAGAGGGTTTTTATGATGTTTTCGAGAAAATCATTGCAGAAATTAGTGCTTGCTAAATAGTGTGAAGAAATAGATTGCTTAATAGTAAATACTATTCAAAGAATAACTTTTAGTTTTTAAAAAAGTGAATGTTATAATACTTTATGACTATTTGGGGGAGAATTACTTTTGTTAATTTCTTTGTTCGCTTTATTCGAAATATTGTGGTAGCATTCTCCGAACTCACTTGATTTTTCTTGTTCTGTAAACCAATAATTTTTTCAATGATAAACCATACTAATTTTGAGGTGAAAAAATGTATAAATTGCTATCACATAATGATTTAGATGGAGTAGGTTGCGGAATTTTAGCCAAGCTTGCCTTTCATGACCAAGTAAAAGTAAGATACAATTCGATTGCGTCGCTTGACCGTGAGATTGAGTATTTTTTAGACAATACCAAGCAAGATACTTTTTTATTTATTACCGATTTATCTCCAAACGAGAAAAATGAAAAGAGATTGAATGAGTATTATATCGCTACTAGCAAAGTTCAACTGCTTGATCACCATAAAACAGCTCATCATTTGAACGAATATGAATGGGGTAAAGTGTTGGTAGAGGATGAAAATGGATATTTAACATCGGCAACATCCTTATTTTATCAGTATCTAGTTACACATGGATTATTAGAGAAAACGAATTCCATCACAGAATTTGTAGAGTTAGTTAGACAATACGATACATGGGAATGGGAAAAGAATGAAAATCACCAAGCCCATCGTCTAAATACTCTCTTTTTTTTGGTGTCGATCGAGGAATTTGAAGAAAAGATGCTTGAACGTTTAAAAACAAGCGGGCATTTTGATTTTGATGAATTTGAAAAGAAAATTTTAAACATGGAAGAAGAGAAAATAGAACGTTATATCCGACGGAAAAAAAGGGAGCTAGTGCAAACAGCAATTGGAGATTATTTTACAGGTGTGGTTTATGCAGAATCTTATCATTCAGAGCTTGGTAATGAATTGGGAAAAGAAAATGTACACCTTGATTATATAGCTATATTAAATATGGGGGGCAAAAAAATTTCCTTTCGTACGATTCATGATCACATAGATGTTTCGGCCATTGCAGGAGAATTTGGAGGGGGCGGTCATCAAAAAGCGGCTGGTTGCTCTTTAACAGATGAAGCTTATGAGCAGTATGTGGCACAAACATTTCATATAGAACCAATCCCAGAGGATGCGAAACGAAATCGCTATAATTTAAGGTTTTCTTCTTTTGGGACATTGTATAAAAACCTTAAGGAAGATGTTTTCCTCCTATACTCAATAAGTGATTTTGATTGGGTAATTGAAAAAAACAAACTTCCATTAGATCAAATCTTTACAAGCTTTTATGAAGCGGAATGGTTTTTAAAAAGAAATTATCAAGCATGGTTAGTTAAAGATGAGTTATTTGTAGATTATTTAATGAAAGAGGCCAAAAAGATTCGTCATCAAGAGTAAGGGATATATTATTTCTTTCATGGTGTTATTTTGTGAAGGGAATTATTAAGGTGTCATACAAAGCGTGGCTCTTTGGCAAAACGACTGGTTGATTTCCGTTCCGGCTGGGCGGTTTTGACTGAGCGAAAGCGTAGTGCTAACGTAGCGACAGCAACAAATGGTTTTGACTGAGCGAAAGCGTAGTGTTAACGTAGCGACAGCAACAAATGGTTTTGACTGAGCGAAAGCGTAGTGTTAACGT
>NZ_JARVRU010000143.1:0-15695 GCF_030209535.1 Lysinibacillus sp. fls2-241-R2A-57 | reverse complement strand
GGTTCGGGACTTACACCCTATAGTTCATACGCATGCCGGGCGCACCAAAAAAGCAAACTATAAAATACTTCTAGTTTGCTTTCTTTTCGGGCTTCTCTTTATACTTTTAATCGTATTGTTTTTTTACTGGCTTATAAATTCGTGCTTTTTTCAGTACTGTTTTAGGTACTTGGAAGGTTGCTGTTACGACTCCTGGATGACGACCAATTTCAATCGAGCCTGTAATCGTCGCTCGATTCATAACCTCTGGCTCACTCATCTCAAAGAGCCTTGCAGCACGGCTTATAGCATTAGTTGTTGCTTCATTTAATGACGTTCCAGAGCCAACAACTGATACAGGAAATGCCTCCTCCACATGCTTAACACCGAATTCCTCTGCAAGCTCACGTGCACGACGTTTTTCTTCCTTTGTAAAAGGCTTCGCTGTATATGGTAAATCTTCTGTATTTGGCAATAAAATTGGACCATCCAAGTCTACTTTTTTCAATACACTTACCTGTAGTTGAACAATACCAGCAACATCCGTTGTATGTCCTGCAATTTCGCCGTCCCCTTGCATTGCGTGCATATCACCAATGTACACACCGCCGCCTGGAACCTTTACAGGACAAATAATTGTTGCTCCCTCTCGAACACGGCTTATATCCATATGCCCATCTGTGCGATGTGTATCTAATTCCGTCTGCGTAAATGCATATTCATGTGGTGCTCCGATTAAAAACGCACCAAAATCACCAGCATTATGAGAGTCTGGCATCGCTTTTGAAGGTGTCGTTCCAAGCTGCCCTAAAAACGGACGCATTCTTGCCATAACACCTATCAAATCACTTGGTGCTAACGCTACTACAGGATTTTGCACAGAATTTTCAGGTGTGCGCATATAATTTTTCGCATCAAGAGCAATACGGCGAGCCCCTTCTCGTCCAACAGTCACACCAATATTACCTTTATGATCTAATGCCATTGTATAACCATTTGTCATGTTAAAAGGTGATGTTTCTGTATCACATGTCGAACAGCGAATAGACTGCCGACCTATCCCTTTGACAACTGTACTTGGATGAAGCTTACCACAGCCTGGACATTTTACTGATACGAATGGATCCCCAATAAATCGATCCGAAATTGCCTCATCGTGTCCAGAGGCTGTTGCTAATGATGTCACCTGTATGGATTTAATTTTGATGACAATGGCATCCCCTACCTCTGCCCCTTCTACAAATACAGGCTTTGTCACTTCATGCCCACCACGAATCGTCGGTGTTAGCATTGGGCCCCAGCATCCTGGCGTCGTATTAGCAATAATTGTCCCACCGTCTTTTACAGGTCCAAGCATTTTCTGTTGTGGATCTAAAATTCCATCTATGAATTCATTAACGAATAATGTTTCTGCGGCTTGCGGCGGCTGTACAAGGTCTTCATTTTCCATTTCTTCTTTTTCTAGCACATGCAATTCGTTTATCACTTTTCGTCACGCTCCTAGTTCTGATTTTATGTATATAGATTTTTGTTAAAATCTTGAAATGCCTAAAAAATTCTCCTATATAAAGTTAAATTTCGACATTAAGATTGATATTTCCTGCCATTTCAAGGAAAATATCGCTACACATATACATTGAGAAATCAAAATAGTATAGAAATCACTTCTTATCAGTGTATTTCTATTATTTTAAATGAATAAAAGCTTAGTTTAACTTCGTAGATTTTAAAGCCATCTATACATAAAAAAGTGCAGACTCGTACAAATGTATCGTAAAAGTCTGCACTTTATTTTGACATAAACACAATCATCGCTATTTATAGTTGATTGTGTACAGCTCTTTTCATAAATTGTGCATGGAAGAATATCTTCAAGCATACTAGTTTTCTTTTTAGTAGCCTATATTTTCTTAGTTATTAATGTATAAATCAAAAACGTGTGAGAAATCTTCTTTCTTGTATTTGTCCTTATGGTCAATCATCCAATTATTCGCAAACCGTGTAATCTCCTCGAATGATGCAGATGGTGTGACATTGTCATTCCCGATACGGCCAATGGAAGAAGAAGCAATCGATAAACTCTTTTCTGCTACCTCTAGCTTGTATGCATTTTGCTTTTGCTCATAGCTAATGGCATGCAACGCTTTATATAAATCTTTAATGTCATTAATAAAACGTTTATGAATGTCAATTGAAAATGGCGTATTGTTGATTGTAAATTTAATTTCGACATCAAGGTCAATAGTTCCTGCTGTTTCAAGGAACACTCCACTAATATTGTGCATTGAGTAGTCATAACGACGCAGTAAACGCTTTTTGCTCATCGCGCTTTCACCGTCTACATGAATAATTGCACGATTTGTAAAACAATACTCATCTGCTTTTGTCTTAATTAAGAAATAAATTTTCTCGTCAATTTCATGCAGTATAAAGTCATCTGCATCCGCCTTATCATAGTCCTCACGAGTTATAACTACTCCAATATCTGAAAGTCCAAGTGCGTCTGCTGCTATTTTTTTAAACATCAATTTTCCCTCCTAGATGGTTTGATACTCTTATTACGCTTTCTACCTGTAAAAAGTTTCAAAAAGTCTTTATGCTAATCAATTTGCCTCGGCATAGTTGCGTCCGGAATCGGAAAGGAGTTAAAAAAGCTCCAGCGATCAGTGAGCGAACGCCGGAGTTAAGTGTACTCTATGTAAAAGCTATATTGTTTAAAAATGATTCAAAATCATCGAAAGCAATCCGTATAGCATACCAATAATCGGTATCAAAACCCACCATCTAGTCGTTTGAAGTTTATTTTCAGTATTTTGGATTACAATTTTTTTTTGAAAATTTTTATCGCCCTTAACCAATTCATCTAGCGAAATATTATATAGCTCACTTAATAAAATAAGATTATCTAAATCCGGATAGCAGTTTCCGTTTTCCCATTTTGAAACAGATTGTCTAGAAACATTTAATTTTTGAGCAATATCTTCTTGTGAAAAATTGTGCTCTTCTCTTTTATTTTTTAAACTCTGAGATAAATTCATAAATCATTCCGCCTATCATTTTTGATACCTTAACTTTACTGAAAACCATAAAATTAATCGAGAACTCATTGGTTACTTTTTCCGCAACCTTAAGTTGCATCGTTGATTTTAAGGCTTTTCAAGACATTTTAATATAAGCCTTCCTTTTTCAAGGGCCCTAGCTAACCCCTAAAAAAATAGTTCCGTGCTTACTATAGACTTTTCAAACGAGTATATAAAGTATTATTTTGGCTCATCACATAACGTGTTGGTGATTTCCGTTTCGATTAATATATAGCGCATATATTTAAAAAACGTCATCCACAACTTTTGGTGAGCCATTATTTTGCCTTTCAAGATAACTGATTGGTGGGCAGATCTCAAGCTAAGAACGCCACTTCTTAAGGTAATTTATCTTGGACACTTCGGTTAGTTAGTTAACTTTTATTTCGAATTAATAAGGAAATAGTTATCGCGCTAATTATGACGATCCACAACAATAAAGGGTTTTTGTACTTTTTGATTGCACAAAAACCCTTTATTTCTGGTTAGTATATTTCAGTCGTAGATATTCACACACTTTCCGCGGGTAAATTTATTTTAATGGGATTGTCACAGAATCCATCTCTTTTATTTCCATACCTTGCCCTGAGCCTAAGGAGAAATAGATATTAGGAACAAATGTAATCGATGTAGCCGCTGGATCAATGGCCTGTACAGTAGCACTCGATTTATAGGAAATGCCACGGTCCTCACTTTTAGCTCCATTTCCGTTTACTACATAGGTATTGCCAAGATTGTCTCGCAATTGATCAAATTGAACTGTTACTTCTGGCCACTTTTTTAGCACCTCTGGGACAACTTCATATTCATAGTGAATAACAGTAGACATATCATTTTTTCCAAGTGCTGTAAATCGGGCTGTGACATCATAGTTTGTAACAGTTTCATTGACTAGCTGTAGCTCACCTGCTAACTTAGAAACCTTAAAATTAAATGCCCAATCTCCCTCCACTTTTGTATCGTTATTCATGTTGAGAAAAGCTTCTGGCTTCCACGTTACTTCTAATTCATCTGGTGCTTCTTTATCGAAATGAGGTGTTATATTTGCTAATCCGACATATTTATTATCACTTATCTTTTCAAGTCGACTACCTCCTCCAGCACCTAGAGCTCCCTTAATATCAATAAAATTACCTTCTATAAATGGAATATCTCCTAAATCTGTATCTGTTTCAAGTGCAAAAGAAATTGTCAGTGAGGTACCGTCATACACAGCATTCTCTATCATCATAGATAAGCCATTACTAGAATGAACCTGTCCAATTTCCGTTGCATAACTATCAAAATTCTCAAACATTGTGCTTTTATTATCAAAATAGCTAGCAATATTTTTCATAAACGGAATTTGTGAAGCAAGTGTTGGAAAAGCAATATTTACGGTCGTTATCATACTAATGCCAATTATTGCTGCTACTGCTATATGACGCACCCATTTTGGCATATGCTTCCTTGTTGTTTGCTTTTTTAAAATCGTTTGTTTAAGCTTCATTTTTTGCTGTGCAGATAATTCGATTGGTTCAATTTGATCCACATCCAGATCCAGCCACTCTTTATAACTTTTTGTCATATGAATGCCTCCTTCAACTGTATTGTTGATGCTAGTTTCTTCTTCCCTCGATAAAGCCGGTTTTCTACGGCGGCTTTTGATAAATGCAGTGCTTCTGCTATCTCTGTATTTGTTAATTGCAAATAATACTTCATCATGAAAATATCTCGATCAATATTTTCTAAGTGACTAATTGCTAATAGTAAATCGTTTCTTTGCTCCTTTTTCAAAAGCTCCTGCTGTGTATCTTTTATATCGGGCTTTTGCAAGAGCCCCTCGTCCCCCTTCTCTCGTGCCTGTTGTTTTTCAAGCTTACGGAATAAATCTATGGCTTTATATTTTGTCAGCATCCCTATCCATTTTTTGAAATCCTCTGGTTCGCCTTTAAATTGTTTTGCATTTTGCCAAATGGCTAGGAATACATCATTAACACAGTCATCAATAGAGTCCTTATTGATGCCGGAAAGGATTTTATAAGCGATTGCATGGACGAAGCCTGAATAATGGTCAATTACATATTCAAGCGCATCTTCTTTTTGATTTTGTAAACGGCTAATGAAATTTTTAGCTGAACATCTCATCATTTCGCCTCCTTTATGTTGATTGAAAAAGCTTCTTCACTAACTATATCGAAGCCCACTCACTAAAACTCTCAACTTTTTTTAACGTAGCAAGCAATGACATCTTTTCGTCTTTCCAGTGTGTTTCATTTATAATAAGAAAAAAGTCTTTCAATACACTTCTAATTATCGCTAAGAGTTATTAGTGATTTCATAAAAAAACGGAAAGGACGTGTTTAACCATGCAAGAACCAACTATTTTAGTGGTGGATGATGAGGCTGATTTAGCAAATCTGCTAAAAGTCAGTCTACAAAAAGAGGGCTATAAACAAATTCATACGGCGGGCTCCATTCAAGAAGCATGGACGAGCTTTCAACAGTCACAACCCGATATTGTACTTCTTGATGTGATGCTTCCTGATGGTGAAGGTTACGATTTATGTCGACGTATTCGAGACGTGTCGCATGTACCAGTGCTTTTCATGTCAGCGAAAAATGAGGAAATTGATAAAATTTTAGGGCTCGCTATTGGTGGAGACGATTATATTACAAAACCCTTTAGTCCTAAAGAGGTTGCCTATCGTGTGAAGGCACAGCTGCGTAGAGCTGGCTATCAAACACAGGAGGTAGCACCAATGACTTCCGCGAAGGCCATACAAGTTGGTCCATTTCTGCTAAATGGGGATGAAACGGAGGTACATAAAGAGGACGTTTTATTGGAGCTAACGGCGAAGGAGATTGGCTTGATGGCTTGCTTTATGCACAATCCTAATCGTATTTTAAGTAAAGAGACACTGTTCGAGCGTGTTTGGGGAGAGGATTTTTTCGGCTCAGACAATACGGTTATGGTGCATATTCGACGTCTGCGCGAAAAGATTGAAAAAGATGCCTCAAAACCTGTGTATATTACAACCGTAAAAGGACTAGGCTATAAATTTGTCATTCCAAAAGGGACACAAGGATGAGATGGAAACTAACTTCCCGCTTTCTACTTTCTGTGATTTCCATTGTCATCATTGTTATTTTTGTGAATACAGCCATTTTAATTGGTTTTTTAATTTTCCAGCAGGTCAATAATTATAATGCCTCTGCTTATTCAGAGGAAAGATTCGTTCGTGAATTTCAGCAATATATCGATATAAGTAACGGAACACCTTCTATAAGTAAGGCGGGACTTCAACAATTGCATCAGCAAGATGCTTGGATTCAATTGCTTGATGCTAATGGACAAGTCATTGATGCCCATTTTACTCCAGAAAAAGCTCCTTCACACTATGCACCAATTGACTTAATTCAAGTTTATAAATATAAAGAATTCGATCGTGATACAACCGTTTATATGGGAAGTAAAGAAAGTATTAGTTATCTAATCGGCATCAAGGGAAGTGGTGTTTCGAGATATGTATTTCATATTTCTGGCTCATCGGCATTACAATTTATCGGCAAGTTTGGGCTTCTCATTGTCATTGCTGATTTATTAGTAGCTGCACTCGTTGGCTGGCTTTTCGGCCGAACGTTAACCAAGCCTCTATATGCCATGATTGAACGTATTCGTCATTTAAAGAATCGTGAGCATATGCCTAGTAAAATGCCAGGTGGCGTGTACAAACCAGTTTTTGAGAATTTAAATGAGGTATCAAGAGATTTAGCTGCACATGAGCAGGAGCGTAAACGTTTAGAGATGATGCGCGAGGAATGGATCAGTAATGTCTCACATGATATGAAAACGCCTCTTGCCTCGATTCGTGGTTATGCGGAGCTACTGAATGACGGGACATTAACGCCTCATGAACAAACGGAATACGCTCAAATTATCGAAAAGCAATCATTGCATATGCAAGATTTGCTGGATGATTTAAACCTAACTATGCGATTAAGACATCAGCAGCTTCCACTCAGCTTAACAGAGGTAAATATGGTGCAATTTATCCGCGAAATCGTTATTGATACACTAAATACGCCACAATATGAGCAGGCCAATATTGAATTTAATGCGGCTAAAGATGTTATAAAGCATCACATTGACGAGCACTTTATGCGCCGAGCAGTGATGAATTTTTTACACAATGCCTTACTTCATAATCCTTCTGATGTTTCAGTCAACGTTCATGTTGATGATCATTCTATTACGATTTCTGATAATGGCAGTGGCATTGCTGCAGAAGACCTTGAACATATTTTTGAGCGCTATTACCGAGGTACAAATACTGAACAAACACATGGTACCGGGTTAGGTACTGCTATTGCTAGAGATATTATTGAAGCGCACGGAGGAACTGTAACGATTACCTCAGAAGAACAACAAGGTACAACTGTCAGCATTCAATTTCAAGTAGAAAAAAAGGAGTAGCCCTGTTTCGTTAGGGACTACTCCTTCTTCTTATTATTTCATTTGCTCTTGTATTTTTGTAGGTAGCTCATGGAATTTTACTTCATCATATGATGTAACTTCCGTTTCTTTTTTTACATAAAGCTTCAAATACGAATCGTGACGTAAATTTTTATGAGCTGAAAACTTCAATGTTTTTTCCTTCCCATTTTTGTCATAGGCAGGTAGCTCGTACCAATAAGATTTCCATATCTCTCCGTTACTAGATTTATTTTCTTCCAATTTACCATCAGCAGTGATATGAACATAGTATGCTTCTTTATTTAAACGGTTAAAATCAACGGTCATCAGAACAACAAGGCCTGCTACGAACAACAAGAACAATGCGCCTATACCTAAGAAAACCTTTTTCATATTATTTCCCCTGTCTCACAATTTTATAGAATGAACGAACTGTAAAGATATAATATATGCCGTAAATTGCTGAATAAGCAATCATCCACAGTATTACTGGTTTTGTTATATCCATATTAAATAGCTGCGAAAAGGCTAGTAGCGCAAATGCACTATGCACGATGCCAACAATGAGTGGTGCACTAAAGATGACAGCAACCTGCCCTGCAACTGTTTTTAATATTTGCTTACTGTTAACACCGATTTTATTTAAAATTGCATATTTCGCCTGATCTTCCTCAGCCTCTGTTAAAATTTTGAAATAAATAATACTTCCTGTCGCTGCTAAAAAGACTAGTCCTAAAAAGCTTCCTACAAACAATAGTGATCCAACGGTTGCTAAACTATCCTCATAACTTTGCGGAACACTTGAAAAATCTTCTTGCTGTTCAGTAGATAGCTGATTGTAAATTTCCTTTGAAACGGCTTTTTTCTTCAAGTCATTATCCATACCAACAACTTGCATCTTAACATTCTCTGCGTTTGTGGCAGCAAACACTTCATCATTAACAACGAGTACTGTACCAGCTGCAATATAATTTAATACACTCTCTGTATACATTTTTTCAACCTGAAATGATTCCCCGTTCTCCAATTTAAACCCTTCACCCGTGAAATCATGTGAAAAACGTTCATCAAAAGTTGCATCAAGTAACACTGTTGAACCATCTGCAATGTGCAACTCTTCTTCTTTCCCCTGCAATTTTGCTAAACGATTATAGTCGGATTCCTTTAATAATGTATATTCAAAAAACGAATTTTCATTATCGACACGTAAATTTTTCACAGAAAGCGATTCATTGTATAAAACGTCTTCTTGCGAAAATTTCACCGTATCGCCCTTCCACATAAATGTGTTAGGTAGCATTTGACGTACCGTTGCTTCCGCATTGTAGTACATTCCGAAAACGCCGCCACCTGCTGTGATCGTTGTCGCACTTAAAATAGCGATGATTGAAAGAGATTTAGTATTTGCTCGAATACGGTACAATAATTGTGATACACCGATTAAATTCAAGCCTTTCCATGACCAAGTTGTTGCTTTTTTCAACGTCGTTAATACAAATACGCTAACACTATGGAATAATAGATATGTCCCTGCAATTGTCACACCTATCACCAGCAGCGGAGTACCTAATACTGTGAAGAATCTCCAAATCTCACTCGTGAATATATCTTCAGATGCTGTGTAATAACCAAATGCAATTAGCAACGTCCCAAGAATAGCTGCTACTAATGATGCACGCGGAATTCTTTCTCCTTGCTTCTCAGCATGAAACAGGTCAATCAGTTTAAATTGATAAATGACACGATAGCCCTGTAAAGATGTGAATAAAAATAATAACGTAAAAATCCCCGTAGTATTTAATAGTGCTTCAGTTGAAAATGTTAAACTTCCTACAACCTCATAGCCCATAAGACGTACTAAAATCATTAATAACCCTTGTGACATAAAGAATCCAAGAACAATTCCAAGCACTAGAGAGACAAGCCCAATCACTAAATTCTCAAAAAAGAGCATTAAGCCAATTTTCTGCTTACGCACACCTAATAAAGAGTAAAGTGCTACTTCCTTTTTTCGTCTCTTCATAAAGAACGAATTGGAATACGCCATAAAGATGATGATAAAGAATAATAGCACAACGGATGATGCACTCATCAATCCTTTAATTTGCTGCGATGATTGTTTTAATGCTGAAAGATCATCATTATATTTCAATGTCACAAACGTAAAGTAGATAACGATACTAAATACCATCGAGGCGATATATAAAAAGTAATTCGACAAATTGCGCTGGATATTTTTACGCGCTAAACTAAATAACGTCATTTACTCCACCTCCGATGCCAGCAAGCACCTGTAAAATCTCTTGGAAAAACTGCTTTCTTGTTTGAATACCACGATGAATTTCCTTAGAAAGCTGTCCGTCCTGAATGAATAGTATGCGCTGGCAAAAGCTTGCTGCAAATGCATCATGTGTAACCATCATAATTGTCGCAGCTTGAGAATTATTCAAATCACTTAAACTTTCAAGCAAGTCTGTTGCTGATTTTGAATCAAGAGCACCAGTCGGTTCATCCGCAAAGATTAACTTCGGCTCTGTTACTAACGCACGTGATGAAGCTGTACGTTGCTTTTGTCCACCTGAAATTTGATATGGATATTTATCGAGTAACTCTTTTATACCAAACAGTGTGGCTATACGTTCTACCCTTGCGTTAATTGCCTTTGTTGGCACTTTTGCAATCGCGAGCGGCAATACGATATTTTCACGAACTGTTAACGAATCAAGCAAGTTATAGTCTTGGAAGATAAACCCTAAATTGTCACGACGAAAATCTGCTAACTCTGCATCCTTCATGCGCGCTAAGTTTGTATCACCAATAACAATTTCACCAGTCGTTGGCGTATCAATCGTTGCTAACACATTTAGTAGCGTTGATTTCCCAGCCCCTGAAGGCCCCATTACACCAACAAACTCTCCCTTTTCTACTTCAAATGATATATCCGATAGCGCTGTAAATATATTCGCGCCTTTGCCGTAAGTTTTTTCTACATTTTGTACCTTTAATAATGGCGTCATAAACGCTCACCTCTTCTTTCTGACTTCAGTATACGACCCCAAACTTACAGCAAATTTGACGCAAGCTTACAACAACCTTAAATCGACTTATCCTCGTGAAATACGTTTTAACAAAATGTCACCCTACTTTTTCGTTTTATCGATAAGCTTTCACGTTTTATCACCCAACTTTTACTTTTTATCCACCAACTTTTACTTTTTATCCACCAACTTTCACGTTTTATCCACTAACTTTTAAGTTTTATCGACATCCACCTTCCAAAGCACACAAAAAAAGATTCACACACAAAACTGTGCATGAATCCTTCAACTTTATTATGCTAATACTTTTTTAATATCATCCTCAAAGCTACTCGGTTTATCAGCTGATCCATAGCGTCCAACAACCTCGCCGTTGCGATTCACAAGGAATTTTGTGAAATTCCACTTTACACTTTTACCGAGAAAGCCTTTTGAATGAGACGTTAGATAATCAAAAATAGGATGTGCATCTTTGCCATTGACCTTCACAATTTCATGCATAGGGAACGTCACCCCATATGTTAAACGACATTGTGACGCCGCTTCCTCAGCAGTTGCTACCTCTTGTTTAAACTGATTTGATGGGAAACCGAGAATAACAAGGCCCTCATCCTGGTAGTTCTTATATAGACCTTCTAATTCTTCAAACTGCGGTGTAAAACCACATTTTGAAGCGGTATTAACAATTAACATTGCCTTCCCCTTATAACGATCTAAGCTGTACTGAGTACCGTCTTCTAAAGCGACTTGAATGTCGTAAATGCTCATGTCTAATTACCCCCTACGTTATAAACGTGCATTTATTCTAGCAATCTGCTGTAAAGGATCCCATACACCATTGAAAGGAGGCGCGTAAGATAAATCTAAATCTAGTAAATCTGGTAACGTCATTTTATTGTATAAGGCTGTCGCAAAAACATCGATACGTTTATCAACACCTGCTGGGCCAACAATTTGTGCGCCTAAAAGCTGTTGATCTCGCTTACGAACAACAATTTTAATAAATATCCGTTGGGCACCTGGATAATAACCAGCAATATGGCGCGCAGACAATTTAAATGCCTCATATTCAAAACCTAGCTCTTTAGCATTGCGCTCATTAATACCCGTCGTGGCAATCGTTAAATTGAAAAACTTTAAGATCGACGTACCTACAATCCCACGAAACGGCGCAAACTTGCCCGACATATTGAGTCCCGCTAAACGACCTTGCTTATTAGCTGTCGTTCCAAGAGGTACATAATCTAAGCGTTCTTTCACAATATTAAAATGGGTAGCACAATCTCCCGCCGCATAAATATTTTCAACAGATGTCTCTAAATGTCGATTGACGATCACCGCACCATTTTTCTCTAGTGCTAAACCTGTACCTTCTAAAAATTGAGTATTTGGTTTAATCCCCGCAGCCATAATGACTAAATCTGTTTCAAATGCGCCATTGTCCGTCATAACACGCTCAACACGGTGATTCCCCTCAAATGCCTCTACTTTTGTATTTAGCACAAGCTCGATGTCGTTCTTTTTTGCTTCCGCATGGACATGTTGCGCCAGCTCTTCATCTAAAATTCTCGCAACAGAGCTACCTCGTTGAATTAATCTTACTTTTTTACCGCAAGCATGTATCGTCTCAGCCATCTCTAGCCCAATATAACCTGCCCCTATAATTGTTACTTGTTCTATATCTGGCGTTAAATCGGCTAGTAAATCATCTAACTGAGGTATTGTTTTTACTGTGTGTATACCTGTTAAATCTGAACCCTTTTTTACTGGCATAATAGGATCTGCCCCTGTTGCAATAAGTAACTTATCATAGGGAATTTCAAATGATTCCCCAGATGCCTGCGTTCCAAACACAAGCTGCTGATCTACATCAATTCCGTTAACCTCATGGCCAACACGTGCATCAATGCCGTACTTATCACGAAATGTTTCAACATCTCTTGCTATTAAACGCTTTGTCGATGAAATACGTCCATCTACAACATAGGGCAACCCACACTGCCCATATGAATAAATAAATCCACGTTCTAAAGAAGTAATCTCTGCTCCTGGTACATTTCGATATATTTCCATTGCTGCTGACATTCCGGCAGCATCTCCCCCGATGATTACGTATTTCATCCAACAATCCCCCTTATTTTCTTCTCGTTGCTAGTAGGCCTGCATAATAGTCCATATAAAAGCGGCGTCTACCTCCACTTACAATGACACGAATTACATGAATAGCAATAACCATCATTAGAACAAAGTTCGCTATAAAGGCTAACATGGTAATGACAATTTGTAGTACATAAAATGGTGAATCCATATCTAATTTTATGTTCCCTATAATTGTTATAATCTCCGAAATGCAGACTATCACGAGAATAGCAACGCAACGACGCAACGATTGACTGACAATACTTTTGCCATTTTCACTGACCATTGTAAATCGCATAAACTTCATCCCTAATGTTGCACCTTTTGTAAAGCTTGGAACAACACCAAAGAGCAACATATACAAAGCAATTTTTATTAAAAACTCAAACATGCCACTATAGCCTGTTACGACACTAACGAAGAACAATATGACTTGCGCTATAAATAAATCTATTGCTAGTGCCAACAAAATCGATAACGGTTTGACAATATCTTTCTCGACCATTTCTGCTGCTTTAGCCGTCACCTTTTCATGAGAAGGAAACAGCGCCCACACAACAGGGGCTAAGAAGAACCCTATTAGTGCACCAACACTGTTAAGCATTAAATCATCCACATCAAAAATTCGATACGCACAATTAAAGATGCCATAAATCCCTGTAAATTGGGTTACCTCATAAAACAATGTTAGCAAAAAGCTAAATAGAAATGCACGTTTCCAGTACTTTCTTTTTTTAAGGAAATAACGCAAGTACACGCCAAAAGGCATGAGCAGTAAGAAATTAAAAAGTGCCTGAAAAAAAGCAGGCTGCTTCGGTATATAAATCCATGTTGATGGATTCGTCAAAACAATCCCACTATCCTTTAAAATATCCGTGACAAATTGAAAAGGATGTAAATTATAATGGACAGTATCTGGGGCTTGCAAAGAGCAAGTATCACGCGTTTCTGGGAAAGGCAATAAAACTAAGCATAATGCCGATAAAAAGTAAAAAATAAATGAGAACGTAATAATAGTTTTGGATACAGATAAGTAGCCATATTTCCGATACGTATAAATAAGCCAAGGCACAAATAGCATAAAGGATGAGAAAATTGTTATTAATAAAGCTACCATTATTGAATGTGTATAAACTGACATAAAGCACCTCTTCGTTTTAAAACCTCTTTTTTAATTCTAAAACTCAGTTTAGCCCTTGAACACAACACTAATATTTCACCAAGCTTAAATAATTCTTAAAAAAACAGGTAAAGAAATTTTCTTTACCTGTACAATCCACACTTGCCTATTATGCTTTTGCCATTTCCTCTTTGCAGAATGCTAAAATCTCTTCTAGCTCATCATCCTCTAATGCAAAATCTAAATACTCGCTCTCTGCTTTTTCCATGATGAAGTAATTTAAAATAAATAGTGCTTCATCTTTTTCAGCAATTAATACACGAATCTCAATACCTGCTTCGTGGTAAAGCTCATCTTCTTCATCAATATCTACATCTAAAATAAATTCATAGCGCTTACCTTCAATAATATTTGTTGGATCTAAAATTTCTTCCATTGAGAATTGTGTAATTTCCATTGTATGATCTCCTTTAAGTTAACCTGTTCCTTTATATATTAAATCAAATTCAGCATGGGTCAAATAGAAAACTCGTATACACTTGAAAGTAATTATGCCACAATGAAAATAAATTAATCGAGAGACGTGATTCTCTTACATAAAGGAGGCTTTTTCTTGAAAGAGCTACTATATTATCAAAATGTTATGTTACGTGAATTTAATGCAACAATTGTCAATAAAGGAACCGATGCAGATGGTCGTAACTACGTGGTGCTATCAAATACTGCATTTTATCCAACAGGAGGCGGACAACCTCATGACACTGGTACTTTAAATGATATCAAGGTTATTGATGTCGAGAAAATTAATGATGAAATTCGTCATTATATTCAAGATGATTCTTCGACTTTGATGGGAGAAGTGCATGGACAATTGAATTGGCAACGACGATTTGATCATATGCAGCAGCATGCTGGTCAACATATTTTAACAGCTGCGTTTGTGGAGCTTTTTGATGCACAAACTGTTAGCTTTCACTTAGGTAGTGAGCAGGTCACAATTGATATTGCCGTGGACACCCTTACAGAGGAACAGGTTGTAGCAGCGGAAACTCGTGCCAATGAAATTATTTTGGAAAATCGTCCAATTGAAACGACATGGATTACAGAAAAAGAATTAGAGAACTACAGCCTACGTAAAGATGTAGCCGTTACAGGAGATATTCGACTTGTTATTATTCCTGATTTTGATTACAACGGTTGTGGCGGTACCCACCCAACATCAACTGGACAAGTCAGCGCGATAAAAATTCTTGGAACGGAAAAAATGAAAGGCAATATTCGTGTCTCTTTTGTCTGTGGCCATCGAGTTTTAGCGGAGCTTGCCATGCGTAAGAAAGTACTAGCTGATGTTGCAAGACAATTGAGTGTACCTGAAGTTGAAGCAGCTACAGCACTTACAAAAATCTTAACAACACAGAAAAATACGGAAAAAGCACTTTTGGCGGCAAAAGAGGAGCTGCTAAATTATGAAGCAAAAGCGCTAGTTTCAAGTAACAAGCGCATTATTACTGCCGCCTTTAATCAGCGCACTATGCAAGAGCTTCAAAAATTAGCTAGAACGATTGTCGCTGAGCAGACAGAAGCTATCGTATTACTTGTTTCAGAAAACGAAGACAAGCTTCAGTTTGTCGCAGCACGTGGCGCAAAAGTTGAAAAAAGCATGAAAGACATTGCTACAAAGGCACTGCCACTCATTAATGGAAAAGGTGGCGGAAGTGATCAAATGGTACAAGGCGGTGGCGAGTGTATGATCTCTACCGAGCAACTATTTGAAGCTATGCAAGAAGTACTTAACTAGCCTTTCCGATGATGAATTACAAACTAGAGACTGGGACATAACTGGCCAAAACCTAAAAAGCGCGAGAAATCAATTTAGAAACGTT
>NZ_JARVRU010000066.1:0-15887 GCF_030209535.1 Lysinibacillus sp. fls2-241-R2A-57 | reverse complement strand
GTCGTTTCGATGGCTCTTTCCGTCACTTCGACATTTCTATCCGTCGCTTTGATGGTTCATTCCGTCACTCCGGCGTTTCTTTCCGTCACTTGATATTTCTATTCGGCACTACGATAGAATTATCGAATTTAAAGCGCCCAGTCGGAACGAAAATCAAGCCCTCATAATGCTGATGAGCCTTACAATCATTTATTCTACAAATATTTCCAAATACCTTTTTTTGAACGCCAAAAAAGCACGGTCATTTTATCACCGTGCTTTTTAGTACCTATTTTATTTAGTTCTTACGTTCGAAAATCTGATATTGGAAAGTGTAACCTTCTGGCGCTGTTTCCGGTTCCTCTGAGGATACATTTTCAAAATTCTGTTCATAATTCGGGAAATATGTATCCCCATTAAACGAATGGTTAATTTTTGTAATGTACAAGCGATCAGCTATATCCATACATGAACGGAAAATTTGCTCGCCACCAATAATCATAATTTCTGGAACATCTCCAGCAAGGGCGAGGGCACCCTCTAAACTTGTCACCACTTCAATCCCGTCCGCATGATAACTTGCGTCACGAGTAATGACAATATTGCGACGACCAGGAAGCGGTCTACCGATGGATTCGAATGTTTTACGCCCCATAATCATTGGCTTCCCCATCGTTTTATCCTTAAAATATTTTAAATCTCCAGGCAAATGCCACGGCATGCCATTTTCATAACCAATCACATAATTATTATCATGTGCCACAATTAAAGAAATCATATTGTCCCTCCAAATACTATCGTTCTCTATATTATAAACATAATTTTACTTTACAATCAGATTATTTCTGCTTAGAAATTAAATTATTTTCTTTTCCAACATTAATTCCTAGTAATATTATAAGAATAGTTTATAATAAGATTACCAAATGAAATTAAAAGGATTGATGAAGATGACGAAGTTAAGAGATGAAGCGATCCGTTATATTAAGGCAAGTGATTCTTCTAAACCGTACTATGATTTAACACCACAAGAAGTAAGAGCCATTCGAATAGTGCCAAAATGGACGTCACCATATAGCCCACAGCTTGCGGCAATTGAAAATAGAAAAATATCAGTTCGAGATGGTGCGCAAATTAATGTGCGCATTTATAAACCTGTTTTAGACAAAAAACTTCCTGTCATTGTATATTATCACGGTGGAGGTTGGGTTTTTGGGAATTTAGACTCCACGGATGCAAGCTGTCAGCTATTAGCAAAAAAAGCCCAAGCAATCGTAGTATCGGTCGATTATCGCCCAGCACCAGAATACCCATTCCCTACTCCGCTCTACGATGCCTATGACGCTTTAAAATGGGTTTATGAGAACATCCAACATTTTGGCGGAGATACAGCAAATCTAACAGTAGCTGGTGATAGCGCAGGTGGAAACTTAGCAACTGTTGTCGCCTACTTAGCTGCTACATTAAATGGACCTGCGATTAAAACTCAAGCACTGATTTATCCTGTAGTCAATGTTGATTTTACAACGGCTTCCTACAGTGCTTACGGGGAAAACTATGGCTTAGACAAAGAAGGAATGCAATGGTTTGCAGGTCATTACGCAGATAGACAAAACTATAAAAATCCATATGTTTCCCCACTTCAGATTGAGGACTTAAGCGTTTTACCAAAAACGATTATTATTGCAGCAGAAGCAGATGTCCTTTACGATGAAGGTCTTGCTTACGCACATAAGCTCGCGGATGCAGGAGTGACTGTTGAGCATGTAAATATGACCGGTTTAATCCATAGTTACTTTAGCAAAATGAATTTTTTCGAACAAGCAACTATTGAAACGACTGAAAAAATTGCTAATTTCGTGAAATAAGTTTGTCTATCCATATAAAATAGTGCGATAATAGAGCAAAATGTTTTTTAAAGGATGACAACATGACACAAACTATTGCTTTACAAATTAACAATCCCTTTTCCGATCAATTAAGAAAAGGCTATCCTCTTATTTCAAAGGATGCCGTTGATGCACGACATCTTCCAAAAGAGGAAGGCGCACTATTAAGACTTACAGATATTCATAACCGTTTTATCGGTACAGGATACTATGGCTTACAAAACAAAGGTATTGGTTGGGTGCTAACAACTGATGCTAATGAAAATATAGACACAGCCTTTTTTATGAAAAAATTTAAAAAGGCCATACAAAATCGAGAAGCATTTTTCAACAATCCTCACACAACAGCCTTCCGAATCTTTAATGGCGAGGGTGATGGCGTTGGCGGTTTAACGATTGACTTTTTCGATTCTTACTATATGGTGAGCTGGTATAGCGCTGGCATTTATTCATTTAAAGAAGAAGTATATGAAGCCCTTGCAGAGACAGTAAACTACAAGGCTATTTATGAGAAAAAACGTTTCGATACGAAAGGTCAGTATATGGAACAGGACGATTTTGTCATGGGAACGCCTGGCGAATTTCCAATTATCGTATCGGAAAATAATATGAAATACGCTGTCAATTTAAACGATGGCGCCATGACAGGTATTTTCCTCGATCAACGAGAAGTGAGACTTGCCATTCGCGAACGTTACGCAGAGGGTAAAAATATGCTCAATACGTTCTCATATACTGGTGCATTTTCTGTTGCCACGGCACTTGGAGGAGCAGTAAAAACGACAAGTGTGGATGTAGCAAAGCGGAGTTTAGCCAAAACAATTGAGCAATTTAGCGTCAATAGCATTGATTACGAATCACAGGATATTAAAGTAATGGATGTCTTTAACTATTTTAAATATGCTCAGCGCCACAATTTAAAATTTGACCTAGTTGTGTTAGATCCACCTAGCTTTGCACGTACGAAGGAAAGAACATTCTCAACGGCGAAAGACTATCCTAAATTACTCATGGATACAATCGCCATTACCGAGAAAAATGGTATCATCGTTGCCTCAACGAACAACGCAAGCTTTGGGATGAAAAAGTTCAAGAGCTTTATTGACCAAGCATTTAAGCAAACAAAAACAGGCTATAAAATTGTTGAAGAATTCAGCTTACCAAAGGATTTCCGTGCCCCACGTGAATATCCTGAATTCAATTATTTAAAAGTTGTTTTTATTGAAAAACTCAACTAAATGATACAAAGACAGAATTGCTTTCTTAGAATTCTGTCTTTTTTTGTTTGGGAGAAATATTTTTGCTAACCCCCTCTCTTGTCATTGTTTGAATTTCCCACTTATCATATAATGTAATTTACAAATTATAGTCACATCGCCATTATATAAGTTGATTTTCGTTTCGACCGAACGCTTTCCTAGGGGCGTCCGATGATCTACTTTGGGCATTAGGATGTTGGCCACGAAGGCGTTATCACAGGATGTGTTGTTTTTTTCGTTCCTCTGATATAAGGTCTCATCTGTAATGTTAATCCCCAAGGAGTCGCCCTGTTTCTACTCTAAATAATCTACTCACATGACATAAGTTTTAACAAATGTCACCCTCAACTTTTGGTGATGAGTGCGAAATTATTAATTAATGGAGATGATTGAATGGGATATGTTCCTGAAAAATTAATGATTACAACAGAAAGGCTCGTTCTTAGATTATTTCAAACATCCGATGCAGAAACGGTTGCGACACTTTGCAATAATTATAATATTTATAAAAGCACGTTGTACCTACCTTTTCCGTATAATTTAGATGATGCATTATCATGGATAGAATTCCATTATGATAATTTTATCGAGGATTTTTCATACGAGTTTGCAGTCACAGATAAAGAAACTGGGGACTTATATGGAGCAATTGGATTATCGAACAATAAACCTTTTAACCAAGGAGAAATAGCTTATTGGATTGGTGAGCAATATTGGGGAAAAGGTTATGCAACAGAGGCAGCACAGTCGATTTTACAATTTGCCTTTGAAGAAAAGAAAATGCATAAAGTATTTGCACGATATTTTTCATCGAACCCCGCTTCTGGAAAAGTAATGGAGAAGCTTGGTATGAAACAAGAAGGAATTTTAAAGGATCATGTCATAAAAGACGGTAAATACGAGGATATAGTATATTACGGAATTATTAATGAATAATTCCGCAGCACCGTTTCTCAAAAATGTGTTTCCGCTCATCTAGTTCCATAACACATACAATAATCGGATTTCAGTTCTTTATAGTCTGAATCAAACTGACAAAATCTTGTGCTTTCTACAAACTGAATTTGAAAGGATAACTAAACTACACCTCTTTAACGTGTTTTTATTCGGATTGAAAAAAAGGTGGCCTAAGAAGTATTTTCACTTCTTAAGCCACCAATATCTCTCCTATAAATATTCCACAAACCAATCCCTAATATATTCAAGTCTATTAATTCTTAACGTTGGTTTTCCGCTCCTTGAAAGTTCATGATTAGACTCAGGGAAGCGGACAAATTTTGTTTCTTTTTTACGATGTTTTAAGGCGATAAATAATTGCTCTGCCTGTTCAATCGGACAGCGATAGTCTTTTTCACTGTGTAAAATTAACAGTGGCGTCTGCACATTGTCTACATATTTAAGTGGCGAATGATTCCATAGCTTCTCTATATTGTCTAGTCCCGCCTGGATTTGCCAGTCATTGAAATAATAGCCGATATCACTTACGCCATAAAAGCTTATCCAGTTAGAAATGCAACGTTGCGTAACTGCTGCTTTAAAGCGATTTGTCTGTCCGACAATCCAGTTTGTCATGAAGCCCCCATAGCTCCCACCTGTAACACCAAGACGGTCCTGGTCAATGAAATCATAATGCTCCAATGCATAATCAACAGCCGCCATTAAATCATTATAATCATTGCCGCCATAATCACCACGGACTGCATCCACAAATTTTTGACCATATCCATGGCTTCCACGGGGATTCGTATACAGAACCGCAAAACCTTGTGCAGCAAGGATTTGGAATTCGTTAAAATAGGTGTTGGCATACATAGCGTGCGGACCACCGTGGATTTCAAGAATAAGTGGATATTTTTCCCCTTCCTCATATCCGACTGGCTTCATCATCCAGCCGCTTACTTTCCAGCCATCTGCCCCTTCAAATTCAACTGCTTCCGGAACAGACAATTCTCTCGTCTTTAAAAATTCTTCATTAACTTTAGTAAGCTGTTCCTTTTCACCTGTATTTAAATTTACGTAAAATAGATCACCAGGATTTGTCGTCGTACTGATTGCCACTACCGCTTTATCATTTTTATGATCAAGCGAAAAACCGTATACATACTGATCATCATGTATAGCTGGATATAATTCTCCCGATAGATTGCCAAAATAAATAGCTGTATTTCCGCGATCAGTCACTTGGAAATAAAAGCTTTTATTATCCTCCAACCATTGGACATGCGGAGCAACTACGCCTTGAAGGAAATCGCCAATGGCAAAATCACCAACAGGTACGTCAAATTCACTCGTTACACATGTCTTATTGTTATTTTCCAAATCATAAATCCATAGCTTTGCATGCGTCGCATTTTCAAATTCTCTTTCACTTCCAACATATGCTATATAACGGCTGTTTGGAGACCATGAAGTTTGATAAAATACCCCTGTTCCTTCCGTTAGCTTACGACCATGTTTCGTTTCTAAATCCAATAAGTAAATATCACTTATGAATGAAAAGTCTAGATCCTCTGTTAAGTCTGCAGTGTAAGAAAGATATTTACCGTTCGGAGACCATGTGCCAAGCTGTAAATTATGTTTCCCTTCCGTCACTAGCTCTAATTCGCCAGATTCAAGATGGACGATTGCAATTTGAGAAAATTGCTCCATATCCAAAAATCCAGCTGCATCTGATTTATGTTTCATCTTCTCAATTTCAAGAGGTTTTAGTTCTTTGTCTTCTTTCTGATTCTTTTCAGCTTTATCATCAATGTTTTCATCTTTACCAAGCTTGACAGAGAAGGCAATTTTCTCTCCACACGGCGACCAAGTAGGTGATGTCGCACCGTTTTTACAATTAGTCACTTGTTGCGCTTCCCCACCTGCTTTAGCAAGAACAAAAATTTGTGGCTTGCCATTTCTCGTTGACACAAACGCAATTTTATTGCCATCTGGAGACCAAACAGGTGAATTCGTTTTATCTTCACCAAATGTCCATTGTTGAGGCTTTTTTTCATTCAAGTTTATGTAAAATAAATTAGACACATAGTCCTTTTTCTTCTCATCAATATGTGTTTCTACGTAGACAACTTCTGTTCCATCAGGTGATACTTGTGGATCCGCCACCGATTTTAATTGATATAGATCCTCTGGTTTTATCCCTTGTTTCAATGTCATATTTTTATCCCCTTTGTGTTGAAATTTCATTACATACTACATTATTTCGATCCCCTAAGTATTATTCCTGCTTTTAAGGAGAAAGTTTTTTTTTTACTCAGAGAGGATTTAACAGTGGCGAGAATTCCAACAGGTGAATTGCTACTTATATTTATTTTTAAGAGATAGGTAAATCAGAGGGATTTGGGATAAAACGTCAATAAAAAGTGAAATATAGTAAGATGCTCGGAAATTTTACGAACAGTAAAGTTTTCCGGGCTTTGTATTTGAACATATAAATTTTGATAAAAAAGAAAGGACATCTTCAATAAAATTAAGTTACCACACAATAACCAATTGGAAGAAGTGTCCTTATATTTGTTTATAAAGTATAAAATAAATCAAATTGTTTTACCGCTAGATATAGAAATAAAACTTCAAGAAATTGAAATCACCTACGCCATCAATGCTTTCAGAAGAAAAAATAGGTGCTATCTATCGACATCGGAAAATCGATGTCGATCCAGTTTTTGGATTCCTGAAGGCTAATTTACTTTAAAGGCAGTAAATCTTCGGAAATACACGCCTATTAACAGCGAAATTGGATATAGAAAATAGAATAATCAAATCTAAGAAAAAAGAGAAATCGAATGAATATCGATTTCTCTTTTCCATGGATATCTACTAGTTTTGTCCCAATCTCCTGTTATACTAGCTTTTGAATATTATACTCGTTCTCAAAAATCTAAAAGGTCTTTTACTTGTTATTTATTAGGGAATGTGATGTCCAATTTAACAGTTGATGTTGAAGTCATTCCAGTTATTGAAACTTTTACTGAAGACCAAGCTCTTGGACTACCATCTCCACCCCCAAACATATTCCATCCAAATCCAGTAGTATAATTGAAACTATTTGACGTTGGATTTTTCGCAGGAAGGCTAGTACCAAGTGCAGAACCAGAATGTGCGTTAACTGTTCTATTTGATAATCTAAACATTTGGTTACTCGGAGACCAACCGCCATATACTTTATTTAATTTAATCTCTGAGTTATTTGATCTTAAATTATATTCACTGTATAACCTAGCAGTGATTCCAGATTCAGTTGTTAAACCCCCACCGACATCATAAGGAGTAAAATTTAGAGAGTTCTGATTTTCTATAGGAATAAAAACATCATAACCGAAAACTTCTGATTCATTGTCAAGCTTAAAAGATTTAACGTTCAGATTATTTTTTAAAATGATTGGATCTAAAAAAATTGTTTCTCCCGTTTCATCATTAGTAATACTGACTTTAACTTGAGCATCATCTAGTAACTTAGAGTTTGATAAATCGTCTCTTGCATAACTTGTACCCATTGACAAAAATCCGAAAAGAGACAGTGCAAAAATAGAAGTAAAGATTTTTTTGAACATATTATTATCATCCTTTCTTTGATTTTCTTTATATCAACACATAGATGTCGAAAAAGGATGAATTTTCTGAAAATTATTTATTTTTACCTATTAATTAATTTGTATACAATATATCCTATAAATAACACTAAAATCAATACCACTGTATCTTTCCAACCCATACCAGCTAAATTCCCACCAATTCCTCTATTTACTCCATCATTTAGAGAACCAGTAGGATTATTTTTTAATTCACTTTGTCTTAAACGTTCTCTTTTTTCTTCTGGTGTTTCCTTTTCCTTTGAATCCATGTGCCAAACACCTCCCAAAAAATTATTTTTTGTTTCTAGAAAGAAATATGCATAATTATGGTTATTTGGAATATACACGAATACAAAGTTTTATCCTCACTCATAAGTATCTTCTCTTTTACAGTTTACTAATTTTTAATATTGCAAATCACATCTTCAGAAAGCAAGTATTCTAACCATTCCTATCACGTTTATTACGCCTAATAACCATAGTCACAATTAACACCCAAAATAATATACTTTTCTATATAGGATAATTCGACATCGAGTATTTATTTTCCTTGAATATACTGGGTAAAATATTTACCCTAGGAGACCAAATAATGAAGAAGACAGAATCACATCTTTGTAATTCTGTCTAAAACACCATGTATTAAATTAATTATTAATACAACAAATTTTATTAATTTTTGACTAAAAGATTTAGACCTCCTAATTAAAGCTCCCAATTCTCCTTAAGTATAGTCAAAATCTTTTTCTTACTACCATTATCCCCTGATACAACTAAATGGAATCGGCTGGTGGACTGAGCCATGTCTAAAGACATCCTGAAAGGTCTGTCAACCACACTCCGACGAAGTGCTACGGTTATCATTTATTCCATAATTGAATCTGGGATAAGTGGTTGAGCACCCATCTGAGTCACGACATAAGCGGCAACTTTCGTGGCAAACTCAATCGAACTTCGAAGTGAATCTCCCCTACATAGCCCTACTGCCAATGCTCCATTAAATGCATCTCCCGCACCAGTTGTATCGATTGTGTCAACGCTCAGCGCTTGTACCCAGCCACTTTCTTTACGATTCATATAAAAAGAGCCTTTAGATCCAAGTGTAACGACTACCGTTCCAACCCCTTTATCCAGCAATAAACTACAAGCGGAGCGAATATTTTCTTCCGTTGTCGTTTCAATACCCGTCAACTGCGCAAGTTCTGTTTCATTCGGAGTTAGAAATGTAATATTCTTCAATAAAGAATTCGGTAATTTTTGAGAAGGTGCTGGATTTAGGATAACGATTTTTCCATGTTGAGATGCGATTTCCACGGCCCTTTCAACTGTATCAAGCGGTATTTCAAGCTGAAGAAGGAGGACCTTACTTAAAGAAATGATAGTAGCTTCCTGTTCAATTTGTTTAGGTGTCACTAAAAAGTTTGCACCGGAAAATAAAACGATTGCATTATCACCAACATCTGTCACTTGGATGATCGCTTGCCCAGTAGCCCCTTCCTTACGTACGGAATCAACAGAAACGCCTTTATCTTGTAAATTTTTTATCGCATGTTCCCCGAATTCATCTTCGCCTACTTTTCCAATAAAATGAACATCTGCTCCTAGTTGGCTTGCAGTTACAGCTTGGTTAGCACCTTTTCCACCAAAATGAACACTATGGGAAACACTGTGAAGCGTTTCACCGTTATTTACAATATAAGGAACACGATAGACCAGATCTATATTGATGCTCCCGACTAATGCAATATCCACCAATTATCATCCTCTCTTAAAATCTCTTGTCTTTAATACGGATAATAATTGACCTTTTGTCAAAATACCTTTCTCCAAGCCCAATATGTTGGCCATTTTAGCAACTGCAGGCGGTTTCAGCATACTTTCTTCTAATATCGCATGGTTATAAAAAATATGTTCTGAATCATCATCTGCAATAATTTTTCGATTTGCCATTACAACGATTCGGGAGAAATATTCCGTGACAAATTCCATATCGTGTGTAATTGTAATAACAGTCTTTCCTTTGCCCTCCAATTCGTCTAAAAGCCTACTTAATAAATCTAATCCAATCCGATCCTGTCCAGCAGTCGGCTCATCCAAAATAATTACATCGGAATCCATTGCCAAAACGGAAGCAATGGTAACAAATTTACGTACGGAATATGGGAGATTATAAGGATTTTCGTGTGAAACATTACTAATTCCGCATAACTCCATCGCCCAATCTGTTAGCAGCGCTACACGTTCTGGATCAAAGCCCATATTTTTTGGCCCAAACTGAACTTCTAATTCCACTTCATTATGGAAAATTTGATCGTCCGGGTTTTGAAATACATAGCCGACCTTTCGGGATACTTGAGCTGTCGTATACTCTTTTGTATCCCAATCCCCAACATAAACCGTACCTTCAGTTGGCTTTAAAAGACCGTTCATCAATTTTACTGCGGTCGTTTTTCCGGCCCCATTTTGCCCAATAATAGCTAGACGTTGGCCAGCAGGAACAGTAAGTGTGAAGTTTTCTAACGCTTTTGTTCCATCGGGATAAGCGAAACTAACGTTTTTCAATTGAAGTTCAGTCATAAACACTCTCCCCTACGCTTGCCCAACTAATGCTTTCAGGTAATTCTTCGTTACGAATTGGGACATATTTTAAATTAACACCATTTTTTTGTAATTTTAGAGCGACCTCGGTTACATGAGGGTATTGAATGTTACAGTCTCCATATCGTGGATCCGCAAAAACTTCTCGCGTCGGACCTTGTAAAACAATTTCACCTTCATTGAGGACGATAAGATTGTCTGCATATTCAGCAATTAAGTCCATTTTATGTTCGACTAGAATAATTGTTTTTCCCTTTTCTTTCATAAGGCGAATGATATCAAAAACATGCTCCGTTCCAATTGGGTCTAACTGAGATGTTGGCTCGTCAATAACAAGGATATCGGGATTCATTACGATGATTGAAGCAAGAGCAACACGTTGACGTTGACCACCAGAAAGTCCCATTGGATGTTTTTCTCGTAAATGCTCGATTTTAACAAGCTGTAATATTTCATTTACTCGGTCTATAATTTCATTTTCTTCTACACCTAAATTTTCGAGCCCATATGCTACTTCGTCAAAAACCGTATCTTTTACTCCTGATACTTGGATGAAAGGATTTTGAAAAACATAGCCAATTTTTTCTCCTAATTGACCTAATTGATACTCTATTATTTTTTTATCATCTACAATAACGTCCCCTTCAAGCACTCCTTTATAAAAATGTGGAATGAATCCACGAATGATATTACAAAGAGTCGTTTTACCGGAACCATTATTGCCGATAATGGCTGTAAATTTTCCCTTTTCAATTGTAAAAGATGCATTTTTTATAATCCAATCATCACTGACTGGATATCGATACGAGACATTTGTCATTTCAATGATGGAATTCATGTAAGTATCCTCCATAACACCATTCCTATTAAAATAATCAAGTAGATGAATGGTAGAATTCGATCAGCTGTACTTTTTGTCAGCTTATGCAAACTTGTCTTTTTTGTTGGCGCAGAAAACGCTCTCGATTCTAGAGTAATTGCTCGTTCTTCAGTACTTGATATCGATGATAATATGAGAGGAGTTAAGGTTGGAATAAATGCTCTCGCTCTAGTCAACATGGACCCTTCCGTTTCGACCCCACGTGTTTTTTGAGCATCCATAATTGTGTTCGCCTGACGTCGCATTTCAGGAATAATTTGTAGTGTTGATAAAACAACATACGCTCCCATCGGAGGTAGACCAGCGTCTTCAAGCGATTTCACAAAGTCACGAACTTCTGTCAAACGGAAAAATAATATGAAGACAGAGCCCATCGCAAGAATACGAGAAGTAAGCGTTAATCCGTAATTTAAGCCTTCCTCAGTCCATTTAAATATTCCCCATTGTCCAATCAAATGATCACCTGGATAGAAAAAGAGCTGCATGAAGAAAACGATAATTAGTAAAAATAACAAAGCTTTCATGACCGTTCCAAAAAATTCTTTCGCAACACCTGCAGCAACAGCGATCAGAAGTAACATCGGAAAAACTAGAAATGAGAATATGAACCCGGGAATAATAAGAACGGAAGCTGATACAAACAATGCAAAGAAGAATTTAGTCAATGGATGCAGCTGCTGAATGAAATTTTTTTGCACTGTGAACCCTCCTTAGAAAAAGTAGAATCTTTTTCGCTCAGGCAGAGCGGAAAGAGTTTATGAAACAATTAGTTATTGCTTTCACGTTTCATATATAGCGTTCCGTAATTCATTTTTGATAAATAGCGATTAGACATTTTTCTTACAATAAAGTATACGATTAGAACAGATACTACTTTGTCCGCAATTTCAAAGATAAAAGATGAAGCAAATACGGCACTCCAAATTTTTTGTCCTGAAGCAAGGAATGTAGCTGTAAGAAGCGATCCTGTACTTCCAGTAGCTCCTCCAAAAACAAGCACTGTAATCGGGGCAGATACGATAACAGCAATGAATGTAATGACAATACCTGAAATAATCGTTTTAGGAATATTTTTAAACATTCCGCCTTTAGCCAAGTACCCTACTCCTAAACCAATCGCCATCGATGTAATCGCATACGGAAAATACGTAGGATTGAAAATGCCATTAATAAGGTTTGTAATTAATCCAGCAAGTAATGCTACCCATGGACCAGCAACGACCCCGATTAAAATGGTTCCAATCGTATCAAGAAAAATAGGGAGCCTTAAAACGTTAGCAATTTGAAAACCGACAATGTTAACTGCTACACCAATTGGAATAAGAAGCATAGACATCATATTAAAGTCATCTTTAAAACTACGTTTCATCTTGGTTTCCCACCTTTTTTATTATTGACTGATTTGACGGCTCATTTTTGCAACCGCTTCTATAAATTGATTGACAAAAGCTTCACGATTGACCGAGTGTAATACTTTTACATTATGAGGTTTGCCGGAACGGTGCATGTAATCGACAACGGTCGCACCAGCCGTATGACGCCCTTCTGTTTCAACCGCCACAAAGCAATCTTCCCCTTTGAAAAGTTCTGGAGTGACAACATATGAAACAGCACATAAATCGTGTAAACGAATACCATTTTCAAAATCAGTTTCTCGGAAATCAGTATTTTTGGCATTTTGTATATAAAAACGAAGCATAGAACTAATTTTATGTGATAAATCTGTACCCATGCTTTCAATTTGATCCAATTCTTCCATATTGACATACGCTTTATGAGTAACATCAAGTCCGCTCATGACAATAGGAATTCCTGAACGAAAAACGATATCGGCTGCATGCGGATCAACATAGACATTAAATTCTGCAAAAGGACTCATATTGCCGGCAACAGCTGCGCCACCCATATAAGATATATAACTGATTTTTCCTTTTACTTCTGGATGAGCAAGCAGCAATGCTCCGATATTTGTAAGAGGGCCAGTTGCGATTAAAACGATTGGTTCCTCACTTTTAGTTAAAACATCTGTTATAGCATTGATAGCTGTTCGATCACTTTCAAGTAAATCCGGCTCCGGTAAAATGACATCTCCTAACCCACTTTCCCCATGAACCTCATCAGCAACCTCAAGTTTACGGAAAAAAGGAGCGTCCAACCCTCTCGCGATTTCAATATTTTGTTTCATATAGCTTGTGAAGGCTCTAGCATTGTAAATTGTTTTATCTTGAGTTTGATTTCCCGGCTCCGTTGTAATTAACTTAATATCCAGATCATCACGAGAAAAAGCTAATAAAAGTGCCATGACATCGTCAATTCCTGGGTCGCAATCAATAATTACTGGTATTTTTTTCATCAATTTCACTCCTTTAGTTAAACTACATTGTTAGAGTTATAGTAATAGATTTGGTGAGGTACTACTTTCTCGTACTATCAGAGTCGGATTAAACATAACGGATTTCGTTTCGGCATTTTCAAGTTTTTGGATTAAAAGCTTTACAGCCTCTCGCCCCATCTGATAAGTATCCTGACGAATTGTAGTAAGTTTAGGTATTAATACAGATACAAACGGAATGTCGTCAAAGCCTACAATGGATAATTCCGTTGGTATTTGAATACCAAGCTCATGAGCCATACGGTAAACACCGAATGCCATTACATCATTAAAAGCAAATATAGCCGTTACTTCTTTTTTCATAAGAAGGTCTTTGGACTTATCGTATGCCATTTCCATCTGAAAATTGCCTTCAATAATATGTGCTGGCAAAAGTTCAACACCTGATTCAGACAGTGCTCTTTTGAAACCTTCCAAACGTTCAATAGTTAAAGAAATGGACCTTGGCCCTATAATGCATCCTATCTTTCTATGTCCTAGCTCTATTAAATGTTTTCCTGCTAAATATCCACCTTTATCATTATCTAAAAAGACACAAGAATGTTTTTTTTCATTCTTTCCCCTATCAATGAGAACAAAAGGAATTTTCGCACGTGACAACTGCTCCTCATCGGATGGATCCAAATAATCTTTTGCCGAAAAAATGATACCATCTACTTGTTGTTCTTCTAATAGTCGCAAATATCGCTTTTCTTTATCAGATCGATCATCAGAATTACAGATGATTAAGCTATATTCTCTTTCATTCGCTTCATCTTCCACCCCTCGACATAATTCTGGAAAATACGGATTAGAAATATTCGGAACAATCAATCCAAATGTTTTCGATTGCTTTGTTACTAAACCTCGCGCAAATTGGTTAGGTTGGAAGTCTACTTCCTCCATCACTTTAAGTATCTTTTCACGTGTCTGTTGAGACATTCCCTCTTCTTTTTGATTCAACACCCTCGAAACAGTCGTAATAGAAACACCGGCTTTTTTCGCTATGTCTTTAATGGTCCATCTTTTCATAATCTTCACCTACTATTACTATAGGATCATGCTTTGAGAAAACGTTTTCGTAAACCGTTTTCTCTATCACCATATCATAATATAGTTAAATCGTCATTATTATTCTGAAAAATCAGAAAACAACAGATGATCGAGAATAAAAATGAAACATAAGCTATGAAATGAAGGGATTTTTTCCCTATACCGGCCCCTATTTGCAAAGAAGTGAGAAAAGCTTCACGAGCCAATTGACCACTTTTACAAAACTCGCGAAAGTATTAGTTGAACATTTGGCCAAGAAAATGTTTAATCTCTCTCAATTTTATTTTATTCTCAACTTTTTGGGCGATGTTTTATTACATAGACTATAATAAATATAAAAAAACCATGGCTCATCACCAAAAGTTGTGGATGACATTTTTTAAAATATATGCGCTGTATTTTAGTTGATTGTAGTGGAGACTGGGCGACTCCTTGGGGATCAGCGTCACAGATGAGACCCTGGAGCGAGCGACGTGAGTGAAGCGGCTCATCGGACGCCCCCAGGAAGCTCTGCTCTGCGCGAAAGCGAAGCGTCAGCGGCAAAGCGCCTAGTCGGAACGGAAATCAACCACACGTTTTGTTGAAGAGCCAAAACCTTATTAAAATAGATTTAATTAGGAGATGAATATATGGCTTCAAATGCAATAGAGTTATTTTTTGTGATTGGATCTATTTATTTCTTTTTCGTAATTTCATTCTTTTTTAGAAAAAGAGGAAAAATAATTTTGTATAGCTTTATAGTTATTATCCTTATCAGCTATGCAGTATTCCTAACTGTTCGTCCATATATACAGAACGCAACATATGATAAATATACTCAAATGGTTGAAGAACATTTAGAAATGAAATACCCTAATGCATCTTGGGAAACTAGTTTTGACAAAGAAGATTTATTAACAACATCATTTGGATACGAAATAAAAGTGATATTTGATGACGAACCAACAGTACTTTATGTTTATAAAGTTGAAAATGGTAAAGTCATTCAAGCGTATGTATCATACAAAGATAATGACAGCCAAAATGACGGAAAGTATGTAGAACGAGACTAAAGACTTTTCATCAGACACTCAATATTAGAAATACAAACAACTAAACATAAATATTAAGAGGCTGGGACATAACTGATCAAAATATTAAAAAGCGCGAAAAATCAATTTTAGAAACGTTGATTTCTCGCGCTTTTCTGATGTAAAATCAGGTGTGTTGATTAACCATTTTTATCCACCTTGATTAAATTAGAAGGATCTGATTTCCGCTACGGGCTACTCGCTTTGTTGCTGT
>NZ_JARVRU010000216.1:0-16010 GCF_030209535.1 Lysinibacillus sp. fls2-241-R2A-57 | reverse complement strand
AATCTCTCTTTTTGTATAATTTTCATTGGAAGAAATTAGATAATCAACACGCGTGATTAATTATGTTATTAAACAATATGGGATTAGAAAATCGTCAAAAGATTCCATATTTAATTTCTGGAGGTTTAATTGCAACTGCATCCAGTGCTCCAATCGGGGTAAGTAACATCGTAAATCTAATTGCGTTAAAAATTGTTGATATGAGCTTGTATTCACATACAGCAATGATGTTTGTTCCTGCAACAATCGGTTTATTACTATTAGTCGGTTTACTGTTTTTATACTTCAAAAAGAACCTACCTAAAACTGTTCCTACAAATGTAACAGGGATGTCTCTTCCTTCCTATCATCCACTTAAACAAATTGCTTTAGGAAAATCTAAGCAAAAGCGTACTAAGTTTATGCTAAATGTACTTCTATTTGTATTTGGCGTTCGGTTAAGTCTGTTCTTAGCCTCGTTTTTAGGAATTCCAATTTCTGTTATGGCGGTAATTGGATCCCTCGTTCTTTTAGGATGGAGATGGGCTTATTTAAAAATACCTCCAGGTGATATGCTGAAAAAAACACCATGGTATATTATCGTTTTTGCGTTTGGTATGTATGTCATCATCTATGGTCTCAATAATATTGGCTTAACGGAATGGTTAATTCAATCTATGCGCCCACTGGTTTCAGAAAACCTACTCAATACAAGCGTCTTAATGGGCGTACTACTTTCAGTACTTTCTAATATCTTCAATAACCACCCAGCGCTTATGGTTGGAACTATTACGTTAACCAATATGGGACTTGACCCTATTTCCTTGAAAGTTGCTTATTTAGCAAACATTATTGGAAGTGACATAGGTGCACTGTTACTTCCTATGGGTACTCTTGCAACACTAATGTGGATGCACATCGTAAGGAAAGGAAAAGTAAAAATCACATGGTGGGAATACATTAAAGTTACTATCATCGTGATTCCTCCCACAGTCATCTTTACATTAGTCATTTTATATTATTGGGTGACATGGCTCTTTTATTAACACTGTGGAATAGGAGACCTAGATTTATTATATGATTATCCTTAAAAATTGTTCTTACACGATTACAGTTTATTTGTTATTAATCAAAGATAATTCATTTATTAGTTGAGAGAAATAACCATTTTAATTTGTAAACCAACGGTACGTTAGAATCAGCTTTTTAAGCTTATACAATTGTGGTATAGAGGTAACTTTAAATCATGCATTAGGTGCTGTGTATTAAAATGAGAGTCTACAATTTCCGTAGACTCTCTACTACATAGCTTTAACTCTCTAAAAGAGCAGGAGCATTTGATTTTGCTCTCAGAGTATTGTACTAGTCTATTACAGATATAAAATAGATTAGGGCTATGAAAAAATGATTGACCAGGCGCTCGTTATATGGTGAGTACCTGGACTTTATGTGTTGTATGTTTCTTAGTTTAAAAAAGATTAGAACGATTACCCTCAATCAATTCCATTCCAGCACACACGCTCGTCATTTTATTTGCTCCAATTAGCACAAAATTAAAGTTGTTTTATGCTTTATTTTTTAGAGATTGAAAGCATTTAATCTCATAAATGTATTGGAATTATAAAAAAGCATATCTGCCGATTGGAGCTTTAAAATAAGTTCGACCGGTGACATGCTTTTTATTTTTGTAGATAAAATCAACGGGTAGAACCATAATGTGGAGTTGATTTCCATTCTGGCTGGGCGCTTTCCTGGGCGGCTGCGTCCGATGAGCTGTATTTATTGCTTTGCTTTTTCCTCAGACTGCTCTCTTTTTGATTGACGATAAAGACGTAGTAAATCAAGCGCAAGTAAAAACACGATCAAATAAAAAACAGGACTGGTATAGGATAAACCTAATTGCGATTCACCGCCAAGTAATGTTAAAACAATCCAAAGCATGACTGTATATACTGTTAAGCCAACATATGCTTTTTTAGAAAGCTTTTTATATTTACCTTTGTCCAACGCAATTTGTACGATGACAAGAGCGATTAATATAAGGAGGATGATTTGTTTAGACAGTATCTCAGATAATGTAGTGTGTGGGAAAAAATCATTGACGAAAAGTAAGGTGAAAAATACAAGAATACAAAAATTTAAAATGGTTGAAAGCTTCATGCAATATCTCCTTAGTTGCCTGTATTCATTATATTGTAACATGGTTCTGTTTGAAGAAAATGAAAATTACTAATATAAAACTATTCATTAGAATGTTTGAAAAAATACAAAAAATTATGAAACTTTCTGTTTGGTACAATCGTATAGAAGGTAATACAATGAAAAGGGGTGAACAACTTGACGCTATTTGGCTATTCACTTGAGCAGATCTTTTTAGTGGTATTAATTTTCGCCGGCCTTGCAACTCTTTTGTTTATGTTTTTTGGTGATGCTGTTGAAGGCATTGGAGAGGGGCTACCGATTTTTAATCCAAGTGTCATTCTATCTTTCATTACGTTGATGTCAGCAGCAGGATTTATTTTAGAAAAGTTAGTCTTATTCCCTAGCGTTTGGAATATCGTTGCTGCTTGTATCATCGGAGCTATTTTAAGTGCACTATTTTATTTATTCGTTCTTGTTCCGCTTAGATCGGCCGATGTTTCTTTAGCTTATACGGAAGAATCGCTTGGGGGTCAGCTTGGAAAGGTAATTGTCCCAATCCCAAGTGACGGTTTTGGAGAAGTTGTTATTGAAACGACAAGTGGTTTGATTTCGAAGCGAGCAACAGGCTTTGACAATGAGGCTATCGACTACGATACGACGGTACTTGTTGTGGAAGTAAAGGAAGGAACGCTTTTTGTGAGATCCTATGAGAAGAAATTTTTATAAAGGAGAGATACGTATATGTCGATGGGAATTTTAAGTGTTTTAGGGATTGTAGCTTTTATTTTAATTGCCATAGTTGCACTGTATGTGACCAAGTATCGTACAGCGGGTCCTGATGAGGCACTTATTGTAACAGGTAGCTATCTTGGCTCAAAAAATGTACATAAAGATGAGTCAGGAAATCGTATAAAAATTATCCGTGGTGGCGGGACATTCGTATTCCCAATTTTCCAGCAAGCGCAGCCATTAAGCTTATTGTCTAGTAAGCTTGATGTGACAACACCTGAAGTGTATACAGAGCAAGGTGTACCAGTGATGGCAGATGGAACCGCTATCATTAAAATTGGTGGTTCTATTTCAGAAATTGCAACTGCAGCAGAGCAGTTTTTAGGAAAGCAAAAGGAAGATCGTGAAAATGAAGCGCGTGAAGTGTTAGAAGGTCATTTACGTTCGATCTTAGGGTCAATGACGGTTGAAGAAATTTATAAAAACCGTGATAAATTCTCTCAGGAAGTACAACGTGTTGCATCTCAGGATTTGGCGAAGATGGGTCTGACAATCGTTTCCTTTACGATTAAAGATGTACGCGATAAAAATGGCTACTTAGAATCGCTTGGTAAGCCACGTATTGCCCAGGTTAAACGTGACGCGGATATCGCGACGGCAGACGCTGAAAAAGAAACGCGTATTAAGCGTGCTGAAGCATCCAAAGAAGCGCAAAAGGCTGAGCTTGAACGTGCTACAGAAATTGCGGAAGCAGAAAAAGAAAATCAGTTAAAAGTAGCTGAATTCCGTCGTGAACAAGATATTGCAAAAGCTCGTGCAGACCAAGCATATGAGTTAGAAACGGCGCGTGCAAAACAGGAAGTAACTGAACAGGAAATGCAAATTCGTATTATTGAACGTCAAAAGCAAATTGAGTTAGAAGAAAAAGAGATTTTACGTCGTGAGAAGCAATACGATTCAGAAGTTAAGAAAAAGGCTGATGCTGATCGTTATGCTGTTGAGCAAAATGCAGTTGCGGCTAAAATGCGTGAACTAGCGCAGGCGGATGCGGAGAAATACCGTATCGAATCGTTAGCACAAGCTGAAGCAGAGAAAATTCGTTTGGACGGTCTTGCGAAAGCGGATGCTGAGCGTGCAAAAGGGGAAACAGATGCAGATATTATTCGTCTTCGTGGTCTTGCAGAAGCCGAGGCGAAACGTAAGATTGCGGAAGCCTTCGAATACTATGGTCAAGCAGCTGTCCTTGATATGATTGTACGTATGATGCCAGAATATGCGAAAGAGCTTGCGAGTCCACTTGGCAATATCGATAAGATTACTGTTGTTGATACTGGTGGAGGAGAAGGAAACGGTGGTGCCAATAAAGTAACTGCTTACGCAACTAATTTAATGTCAACATTACAAGAATCATTGAAAGAAACTTCAGGGATTGACGTGAAGGAACTAATTGAAAGCTATGCAGGTAAACATACATTGCGTCCTGAGTTAGAGCAAATAGCAGCTGGCTTAGAAAAGAAGCAAACAGCTACAGCTGATGAAACACAAAAAGAGATAAAAGAAACAGTTGAACAAAAATAATAACAATAGCCACCTGATACTAAGTGTCATCAGGTGGCTATTTATCGATTAAGAACAAGAATAGTCCTCATTAATTTGTTTCCACTCACTAGCGAGCATGCCGTATGCAGTATGGTCTACATAATGATCGTAAAGCCATTCTGCTTCACGAATAGTCCCTTCTTTTGTAAAGCCAAGTCGCTCTGGGATGGCACGGCTTTTTGCATTGTCCACAGCAGCACGAATTTCGACTTTATTGAGCTGTAACTCTTCGAAAGCATATTGTAATAAAGCCTGTACGGTCTTTGTCATAATACCATGTCCTTGAGCTCCTTCACTGAGCCAATAGCCAATAGCAGCTATTTTATTGCTATGGTTTATAGTATTGAAGCCAGCAATCCCAACGATTTCATTTTGAAAAATGATGACAAGCGAGAGGCTACTTTTAGCTTCGTGTCCCTTGATACAACCTTCAATATAAGCTGTTGTGTCGGTTACTTCTTTTGTAATATCTAGCCACGGCAACCATTCTCGCAAATAGTCTCGAGATGCATCTGTTAATGCAAAAACAGTTTTGGCATCTTCTAATGTGACAGTTCGTAAAAATAATTGTTGATCAATTGTAATTTGCAATAGTTTTCACCTCTTTAATATTTTAACGCATTGTGCATAAGTCATCGGAGTTGTTATTACCAATGATTTCTAGTTGATTATCTTCCACTGTATCATAATAACTGCTAATTCAAAATAGATAAAATTTTAAATTTTCTTAAAAATAATGTGACAAATTATAAGTAAACTGTAGCTGAATGAGATGTTGATTATTTAAAGAACCTTGAAAGGGAAATGAAATAACAGTTGTGTTGATTAACCATTTATATATATTCGAAGAGGCAATTTCTGCTACGGGCTCCTCGCTTTGTTGCTGACGCTTCGCTTTCGCACAGATAAACCATTTGTTGCTGACGCTTCGCTTTCGCACAGATAAACCATTTGGCGCTGACGCTTCGCTTTCGTGCAGAGCAAGGCTTCCTGCGAGCGAGCGTCGAGCCGCTTCCTCCACTACAATCAGTTAAAATGGAAATATATAAGCGGGATAGTAACGGAAAAATCCTTTTATCGCTCAATAATAAACCCATTTTTTTCTAACCAACTCGCCTGATGAAATAATATTTATAGAGCTTTTCTACTGTTACATATTTGCTTTTTCTGCGTTTAATAAGAGATGAATAACAGTAATAGGGATAAATATGTCTATTTTTTGACAAGTCTATCGTGTGATTAAAAAAATTGTATTAGAATAATAGTAGGACTGGCTGTACGTAAGGAGAGAGAAAAAATGGGTACTATACAAAGAGGGACTAAGGCCTTTAATAAAGCTAATTGGGCTTTATTTTTAGCAGGCTTTATAACTTTCGCTAACTTATATGTGTCACAACCGCTGCTACCAACATTTGCAAAGGAGTTTCATGTATCACCAGCAGTTGCGAGTTTATCGCTTTCTGTGACAACTTTTGCGTTATCTATCAGTATGATTATTGTGGGCTCATTATCAGAGGCATGGGGCAGAAAATCTTTGATGACGATTTCTATTTTTGCGGCATCTATTCTTACACTTGCACTTGCCTTTGCTCCTAATTTTGAAACGATTTTAGTGTTGCGTGTTATACAGGGAGTAGTTTTTGCTGGATTGCCTGCAATTGCTATGGCTTATTTAGGAGAGGAGATTGACCCATCTAGCTTAGGTATTGCCATGGGCTTATACATAAGTGGAAATTCGGTTGGAGGACTAAGTGGCAGGGTCATTATCGGAACGTTAACAGATCTTTATAATTGGCAAGTAGGGATGATTGTCCTTGGTGTAATCAGTCTTTTGATTAGTGTGTTATTTGTCTGGATGTTACCAAACTCCAAGCATTTTACTGCGCGTCCGTTACAAATAAAGGCACTGACGAAATCCCTTGTTCAGCATTTAAAAGATCCATCGATGCTGTGTCTTTTTGGTATAAGCTTTGTTTTAATGGGAAGTTTTGTGACACTGTATAATTATATTGGCTTTAAATTAATGGCACCTCCTTATAATTTAAGTGCCACAATTGTTGGTTGGATTTTTGTTATTTACTTAGTAGGTACTTTTAGCTCTGCTTGGTTCGGTAGTCTAGCGGATCAATATGGCCGCCGAAAAATGTTGTTATTGTCCATTGCTATTATGTTGACAGGGGCAATTCTTACATTAATCGGGCTACTTAGTTTGAAAATTATAGGGATTACAATCTTTACTTTTGGTTTCTTTGCGGCTCACTCGATTGCCAGTGGCTGGGTGAGTAAGCGAGCCACTCATGATAAAGCACAAGCATCTTCTCTCTATTTGTTTTTCTATTATTTTGGTTCCAGCGTTGGAGGAACAGTGGGAGGGGTTTTCTGGATGCATTATGGCTGGGGTGGCGTTATTGCAATGATTACTGTATTTTTAGTTGTTGCATGTTTACTGTCATTTTTATTAACTGGTATTATTGCCAAACAACGTATTGCAACAGGGCCTTAGGAATTGCTTTTATTTTGATGGCTTATATGTTCCTAAAAATGATTTGTCGTAAGCTATTTGATAGTCTTATAATGAGAAGACTGGTATAAAAAGGAGTTGAAAGAATATGTTCGCGCGATATAAAGGATTTTATGTTGCCTTTGCTCTGCTAGCGGTAGCTTTTGTGTTGACGGGTTGTGGAGCAGCTAAAGAAAAATCGGAAGACAATGTAGATTATTCATCAAAAGTGAAGGAAAATCCAATTGTAACAATTACGATGAACAATGATGAAAAAATCGTCATCGAATTAGAACCTTCTACTGCGCCGAATACGGTAGCAAATTTTATTTCCTTAGCTAAAAAAGGCTTTTATGATGGTCTTATTTTCCATCGAGTTGTCCCTGATTTTATGATTCAAGGTGGAGATCCTTCAGGTAATGGTACGGGTGGACCAGACTATTCGATTGAAGGTGAGTTTTCTTCAAACGGTTTTAAAAATGATTTGAAGCATGAACGCGGTGTCATTTCAATGGCTCGTTCAAATGATCCGAATTCTGCGGGATCTCAATTTTTCATTATGGTAAAGGATACACCGCAACTAGATGGCCAATATGCTGCTTTTGGGAAAGTAATCGAGGGGATGGAAACAGTAGATGCTATCGCTGCTGCTGAACGAGATGGTGAAAAACCAATAAAAGATCAAATAATGAAAAAGGTCGAAGTAGATACAAAGGGCTTTGATTACCCAGCTCCAAAGGTAATAAAATAACAGATTTATAAATCCGAAACAAAGAAGCATGAGAGATCAATGATGATCTTCCATGCTTCTTTGTATTTAACCCATAATATTGTAGCCAGCGTCGATGTAAATCGTTTCGCCTGTCACACCGCGTGATAAGTGAGAAAGCATCACGATTGTCATATCTGCTACTTCGTCTTGTTGAACATTGCGTTTTAATGGAGCTGTTTCTTCGATTTTGTGTAAAATTGTGTTGAAAGAAGGAACGCCTTTTGCAGCAAGTGTGCGAATCGCTCCAGCTGAGATTGCATTGACGCGAATATTATCTTTACCAATATCTGCAGCAAGGTAGCGCGTAGAAGCCTCTAATGCAGCTTTCGCTACGCCCATTACGTTGTAGCCATCAAGCACGCGTTCTGCTCCTAAATAACTCATCGTTACGATAGAACCGCCTTCAGTCATATAAGGATGTGCTGCTTTTGCTGCTGAAATAAGGGAATAAGCACTAGTATCTTGTGCAAATGCATAGCCGTCACGAGTTGTATTTAAGAAGCGATTGTGTAAATCTTCTGCATTAGCAAACGCTACTGAGTGCACGATACCATGGATAACGCCTACTTTTGTACCGATTTCATCGAAGGCTGCTTTTGTGCTCTCGTCGCTGTTGACATCACATTGTACGATCAGTGAATCAGATTGTCCGATTTTCTCTAATTGCATTTGTAATTTTTTTAATGAACGTTCTTGACGGTATGTGAAAATAACATTTGCACCTACATCAAATAAACGTTTTGCGATACCCCAAGCAATACTTCGATCGTTTGCTACGCCCATTACAACGATATTCTTATCTTTTAATTGTAATAAATTATCCATCATCTATAAGAACCCCTTTATGAAATAATATCTGTTATTAGTACCAACTACTAAAATCTTATCATACATAAAAAATGGATGCAATAATAAGATGAAAAGAGTGTCCAATTATATCTGTGCGAAAGCGAAGTGCTAACGTAGCGACAGCAACAATTACGCAGGGCAAAAAAAATTCATCTCCACGTACTTAGAGACGAATCCAATAGCTGTATTTAAATTTTAGCTGACTCATATATATCTAATGCTCTGTAAACTGCGCTGTGTACTGCAATTCTAAAGGAGTTTTGCGTACGAATAGCCTGTGCCATATATTTGATTGCTCTTGTTTGAACTTTATGAAATGTTTTGTCGCTAGATATAAGATCATCATTCAAATGAGCTAGAAAATAGGGTTGCTGGATTATTTGTTCTATAAGATCTGCCGCATCATTTTGTCCAAATATGTTATAGGCCCAGAGGTCAATATTATTGCCTAGTTGGAAAGCGACGAAATAGAATAAATCATCATCATTTTTCTCGGTAATTTTATGAATAATTTGAATCTTTTTGAGCTCTTCAATTAAAAAAATGTTAATTGAATAGTGCATAGCCTTTGAAGAATTTAAAAAAAGACTATCTTTTTGATGAGATTTTAAAAAGAACCAGCAATTTAAAATAACAGCCCAAGAATCTAATGCATTCATACACTTAGATTGAAAATCGGGAAAAATAGTTTGCCATTTTGCTGCAAGATTTTTAAATTGTTGAATATTTTCTTCATCAATTTGGTATAAGCTATGATCTGTTTCTAATTGATTAAACACTATCATTCCTCCAATAGTTTTTATGTGAAGCCAAAATGGGGAAATAAATCATCATACAATCAATTAAAGCTGACATATAAAAGTAAAGGCACCCGGTTAAGGATGCCTTCAAAACTAATGAAGTGTAAAAACTATTCGAATTTTAATGAGTCGCCATCAAAAGTTTCGTCTGCTACTTTGATTGAGTCAGTTGGGCAACCTTCGAAAGCATCTTGCATGTCTTCTAATAGATCTTCTGGAACTTCAGCAGTTCCCATGTTATCATCTAAAATAACGAAGGCAATCCCTTCATCATCATAATCATAAATATCTGGTGCTGCGGCTCCGCAAGCGCCACAAGCGATACATGTATCTTTATCAACAATTGTGTATTTAGCCATTTTCTTTCTCTCCTTTTACGATATTCCTACAAAGCTTCATACTCATTTTAAAGATGTTTAACTTACATTTCAACATAAATACTATTAAATTGGAGGAATTTGCGTCTATGTTTCATCAAATTTTATTGCAAATCTTTCAAAAACTCAATAATGAACGAACTATTTCAGCTGCCTATCATGTATTGAGAGGGAAGCGCTCAGGCCAGACTATTCAAGATATCGGGCTATTTCAGCTACATAATTATTTTGGGCTACTACCTAAGTTACCTCGAGCAACATTTGATGAGGCCGTATCTTTATTTTTACAGTATAGTTGGTTAATAATGCAAGAATCCGGTCACTATTCCATGAAAAAGCTAGGCTTACAGCGAGCGGAGCAGACACCTGAGTTTTTATTTGATGGGTGGCACTATAGGGGAAATGAGCATCTATTTTTTGCTAGATTCTCTTTAATTGTACAAAGCTTATCCTATCAAAGTGCTGGAATTCGTTCCTTTTCTCCAATAAGTCGGGATACGAATATTCAATCTTGGGTTCGTACATTTTTACTCGAGCATAACTATCAAGATGGGCATTTACAGCAGCAATTATTGGAGGAATGTGAACATGTGCTTTCTGGGTTAACCTTGTCTGAAGCCAACAAACAGCTTGTCCTTTATCGATTAAGTGGTTATGGGTTACCAGGATGGACGTGGCAGCAGCTTGCTAGTGAACGAAAGGAAGAAGTTTTAGATTGTCAATTAGCGTTTATAGAATTGCTACATACATTATTAAATGAAGTACATCAAACAAATGATTATCCGTTACTTGGCAAAATAGCTGAGGAGATAAGAGTAAAGGCGTTACTAACCGATTCAGCTCAGCAAACAGCACATTTATATGAGCAGGGCTATTCAATTGAACAGATTGTGCAAATTAGAAAGCTAAAACAAAGTACAATTGAGGATCATTTAGTAGAATTAGCTATGTATGAACCAAACTTTTCGATTGGTCCATTCGTCTCTTATGAGGAAGCGGAAAAAGTTTGGCAGGCATCGAAACAATATCAAACAAAAAAATTAAAAACTTTGCATGAAGTGGTTGAAGGTATGAGTTATTTCCAGATAAAGCTTGTCCTCGCGAAAGGAGAAGTATAAATGGAACTTGAACAAATATTGGCAAAGCATTTTGGCTATACAGCATTTCGTCCAGGGCAAAAAGAGGTCATTGAAGCAATTCTAGGAGGACAAGATGTTATTGCTTTATTACCAACAGGAATGGGAAAATCACTTTGTTATCAGTTGCCGGGGTATATCTTGCAGAAGCCGGTATTAATTGTTTCTCCGTTGCTTTCGCTAATGCAGGATCAGGTAGAGGAGTTAAAACGCTTTGGGGAAAAAAGAGTAGTTGCCTTAAATTCATTTTTAAATGTAAGTGAAAAACGATATGTATTACATTTTTTAGAGCAGTATCGTTTTATTTTTACATCACCAGAAATGCTTTTACAGCAACAAGTTCAGGACAAGCTTTCGCAAATGCAGTTAGGTTTAATCGTAGTAGATGAGGCTCATTGTATTTCTCAGTGGGGCTTTGATTTTCGACCAGATTATTTACGAATTGGACAATGGTTTTCACAAGTAAATCGTCCACCAGTTTTAGCTTTGTCAGCAACTGCGACAAGTAAAGTAGTCAATGATATACGTGCCACATTGTCGCTAGATGCGCCATTTGAGTTTTTGTATAATGTGGATCGGCCTAATATTCATCTTGGGCGTGTTGTATTTGAGGATAGGGCAGATAAAACACACTGGATAATGCAGTATATAAAAGAAACGGCAGGACCAGGCATTTTATATATGTCCTCGCGCAAGCGTGCCGAACAATATAGCGAAGTACTTATCCAGGCAGGCATACGAGCGGCTGCTTATCATGCAGGCTATGGTGCTGAGGACCGTCAATTTATTCAGCAACAGTTTATTGACGGAGAGCTCGACTGGATTGTGGCTACAAATGCTTTTGGAATGGGTATCAATAAGTCAAATATTCGTCAGGTCATCCATGAAACGATGCCTGCCAATGTAGAAAATTACATGCAGGAGATTGGCCGTGCAGGGCGTGATGGTCAGCCGGCGCTAGCGATTTTACTTTATTGCGAAGGTGACGAAGAACTTGCGAAATTTGTTGTAACAAGTGATTTGCCAACAGCTGGTCATGTCGATCGTTATCAGGAACTACTAAATCAACAAGTACAACCCTCTCAAATGTTGAAAAACGGAGAGCTGAGTGAGACTGCTTTTCGTGTACTTGATTACTGGTTACAACAAGAAACAATAGAACAAGTTAAAGCGCGTTTAAATCATTTGGCACTGGAAAAATACCGTGCTGTCGATGAAATGCAAAAAATTACTCAGACAAAAGACTGTATTCGCACGCAGCTAGTCGGGTATTTTGGGCAAAAATTGCTGAAAAAACCGGAAAACTGTTGTGAAAATTGTGGAATCCATTATGATGAAATCAATAAAGAACGCTTGAAGGAAGAGAAGAAAATAGAAATGATTCCATGGAAAAGTCGGTTAAAGCAACTTTTAATAGGTTTATAGAGGCTTATCACTGAAAGTTGGGATGACATTTTGTTAAAATGTATGTCATGTGATTGAAGACTCAGGGCGACTGAAATTGAGGTTTTGCGTCACAAATGAGACCCTGGATCGGCTCAGTGGAACATCGGAAAGCGCCCAGTCGTAATGATCAACCTCAAGTTATGATGAGGAACCTTTTTAGACTATAACTGACGGTCATTTACTTTTTTCGCAAAATTCGTCATAATAGAATGATAGAAAGCGTAGTAAGGTTGGAGGAAAGGCGAATGAGTAAAGAAGATTATCGTGATAAAATAGAAGAACACCGTCAATCTTTTGGAGAAGAACAAGAAGAGCAGCAAAATTTATCTAGAGTTTCAAGAATGAATAAAAATGGGGGCAATAATAAAAAGCCGAAAAATACAAAACGAAAAACGCCATTAATGACGATTCTTTTTGTAATCTTTATCTTAATTCCATTATCGATCTTAATTTATTTTTTAAAATTCTATGAACCAGGTGAAACAATAGAAGAAGCTGAAAAAAATTCTTCGGATACAATTGTAGAAATTGATAAGTCAGGAAATAAAACTGAATCCGCTGAAAAAAATAAAGAAGACGATAAAGCAAAAAAAGAAGATAAAGCAAGTAAAGAAGATAAAGCTAAAGATCAGTCTAAGAAAGACGCTGAGAAATTAGCAGCTGAAAAAAAGGCAGCTGAGGAAGCGAAAAATGCCGAAGCAGCCAAGAGTGCCGAAGATGCTAGGAAAGCCGAAGAAGCTAAAAAAGCTGAGCAAGCTAGAATAGCACAAGCAGAAGCGGCAAGAAAAGCAGAAGCGAATAAAGCTGAACAAGCACGTAAAGCTGAACAAGCGCGCAAAGCTGAGGAAGCACGTAAAGCAGAACAACAGAAACAAACTGCAAAAGCAAGTACCCATACTGTAAAGGCAAATGAAAATCTATATCGTATTGCATTGAATCACTACGGTGATGGAAGTGAAGCAACACTATCGAAAATCCGTGCAGCAAACGGTATGTCTTCAAATGATGTAATGGTTGGGCAAGTTATTAAACTACCATAAGAAAAGCAGGTGTCATTCTTTGGCAATGATGTTTTTCTAGTATAAAATAAAGGACAAACGTCAACAACAAATAAAGTTGAGGCGTACGTCTGATTTAGTGAAAAGGCGATTCTTCATTACAACGAATCGTCTTTTTGCTGTCGTAAGGAGATGTGAGGGAATGATTTATATTGGACTATTTGTTTTAGTAGTCATCGCGTTCCTGCTTTATATGTTGAAGGTGGCACATGAAAACAATGTTTTACATCATCAATTGTTATTAAAGGGTGAACAGGAAAAGATTCGACTTTTTTTTATTTCGGATACCCATTTACGCAAAGTTAACCGCCAGATGATTGAGCAGTTAGATGGCCAATTTGATGCTGTCATTATTGGTGGAGATTTCGCAGATGGACGCACACCTATTGAACGTATTCATGACAATCTAAAATTATTGACTCCTTTAGGACCGACTTATTTTGTATGGGGCAATAATGACAGGGAAGTAGGTGAAGAGCGACTACGAGGTATTTTACAGGAGCATGCTGTTCAGATAATAGCCAATGATGCTGTATTACTACCTAAAAAAAACCGCTTTTGGCTAAGTGCCATTGAGGATACATCTACAATGAAATATAGCTTTGATGAAGCATTTGCAAAGGTGGGAGAGAAAGATTTAGTTGTTTTTATTTCACATAACCCAGGCGTTTTTGCAAGGGTCCGTGCAAAATTTAGAGCAGATTTAATGATTGGTGGGCATTTACACGGTGGTCAAATTAGAATAGGCTCATACGGTGTGCATCCAAATGGCTCTTATCGAGAGCGTGAAGGTGTGATGACGTTAGTAAGTAACGGTTATGGTACGACATTGTTACCTTTCCGACTTGGCGCGAGACCACAGTGTCATATTATTGACATTGAAATTTCGGGTAAATAAACAACCAAAACTCGATAAAAGGCGTATAATGGAAGATAATCGTTTTGAAAGTAAAGAATTGGCATAGTTTTGCTGATACGAAGTTGATAGGAGTGTCAAGAAATGCAGCAAGTAGATGCAATTATTGTTGGAGGAGGCCCATGTGGTTTAGCAGCAGCAATAGCCTTGCAAAATATTGGATTAAAGCCAATGGTAATTGAAAAAGGAAACATCGTAAATGCGATTTACAATTACCCTACGCATCAAACTTTTTTTAGTACGAGTGAACGTTTAGCTATCGGTGATGTGCCATTTATAATTGAAGGACGTAAACCTAAGCGAAATCAAGCACTAGTTTATTATCGAGAAGTTGTGCGATTAAAAAATATTCAAGTAAACCGATTTGAGAAAGTAAATAGCGTTGTAAAAAATGGAGCAGTGTTTACAGTAACAACAGATAAAGAAGTTTATGAAACACCTTATGTTGTGATCGCAACAGGGTACTATGACCATCCAAACTATTTAAACATTCCAGGTGAGCAATTACCGAAAGTTTTCCATTACTTTAAAGAGGGGCATGAATTTTTCGATACGGATGTTCTTGTAATTGGTGGGAAAAATTCGGCTGTAGATGCGGCGCTTGAGTTAAATAAGGCTGGAGCACGTGTCGCTGTTGTTTATCGCGGAAGTGAGTATTCGCCAAGTATTAAACCGTGGGTACTACCAGAATTTGAAGGGGTAGTGCGCAATGAAGAAGTTAAGATGTATTTCAATACAAATGTGTTGGAAATTAGTGAACATGAGGTCGTTTTAGAAAATGATGGTAGCAAGAAATCAATAAAAAATGATTTTGTTTTTGCGATGACAGGCTACCATCCAGATCATTCCTTTATTCGAGCAATGGGTGTCACAATCGATGATGAAACAGGTCGTCCTTTCTTTAATCCAGAAACTATGGAAACAAATGTAGAAGGATTATTCATTGCAGGCGTAATTGCAGCCGGAAACAATGCCAACGAAATTTTTATTGAAAATGGCCGTTTCCATGGCGATTGTATTGCAAAGACAATTACAGAAAGAGCAAAATAGCAATAGGAGCTGTATAGGCGTTTAAGCTTATACAGCTTTTTTAAAACGTCGTATAGGAGAGAGAAAGCGACGGAAGGAAGAGCCGAAGCGATGGAAAGAGGGGCCAGAGTGACGGGAAGAGTTCGAACCGACGGAAAGAAGAGCCAGAGCGACGGAAGAAGAGCCAGAGCGACGGATGGAAGAGCCGAAGCGACGGAAAGAAGGGCCAAAGCGACGGAAGGAAGAGCCGAACCGACGGAAAGAAGAGCCGAAGTGACGGATGGAAGAGCTAGAGCGACGGAAAGAAGAGCCAAAGCGACGGATGGAAGAGCTAGAGCGACGGAAAGAAGAGCCAAAGCGACAGAAAGAAGGTCCAGAGTGACGGAAAGAAGAGCCAAAGCGACGGAAAGAAGAGCCAAGGTGACGGATAGAAGAGTCGAAGCGACGGAATGAGATCAGAGCGACGGAAAGAATAGTCAAAGCGACGGAAAGAATGGCCAGAGCGACGGATGGAAGAGCTAGAGCGACGGAAAGAGGCCGAAGCGACGGATGGAAGAGCTAGAGCGACGGAAAGAATGGCCAGAGTGACGGATGGAAGAGCTAAAGCGACGGAAAGAAGGACCAGAGCGACGGAAAGAGGCCGAAGCGACGGATGGAAGAGCTAGAGCGACGGAAAGA
>NZ_JARVRU010000128.1:0-16347 GCF_030209535.1 Lysinibacillus sp. fls2-241-R2A-57 | reverse complement strand
GCGAAGCGTCAGCAACAAATGTTTTATCTGTGCGAAAGCGAAGCGTCAGCAACAAAGGCCCAGGCGGAACGGAGATCAACCCCACGTATGGTGAGAAGCCATTAATATTGTTGCTATGTGGAAAATGGACATATGTACATTCTGGGTGTACATATGTATTTTATTTGTTTTATCAGCACAATATTTAGTAGGGCTCATATACTGATGATAAAGGATTTTACGTTCTGTTTGTCAAAAATTAAAATATAAATGTTGTATTTTTAATGTGAACACTTTATAATGAAATTCATCGAAAGTGTTATTAAATCAATGTTTGTTAATATATTATTGTACTTTCCAGAAGTACAATTGTTCATAGGTGGAGGTTTGGAGAAATGAAAAAGATAATGGTTACAGGAGCACTTGGTCAAATCGGTTCTGAACTCGTAGAAAAGCTTCGAGGTATTTATGGAGAGGACAATGTATTAGCGACAGATGTTCGAAAGCTTGAAAATATTAAGGGTCCATTTGAAGTATTGGACGTGACGGATGGACAAAGAATGCATGAATTAGCGAAGGATTTTGGTGCAGATACAATGATGCATTTAGCGGCGTTATTATCAGCAACAGCAGAAAGAAATCCATTGCTAGCATGGAATTTAAATATGGGCGGTTTAATGAATGCGCTTGAGGTTTCGCGTGAGTTAAACTTGCAATTTTTTACGCCGAGCTCAATAGGTGCGTTCGGTCCATCGACACCGAAGGATAATACGCCACAGGATACATTACAACGCCCAACAACAATGTATGGGGTAAATAAAGTAGCTGGCGAGCTATTATGTGATTATTATTTCAATCGTTTTGGTGTAGATACTCGCGGTGTACGCTTCCCAGGGTTAATTTCATACGTAACGCCTCCAGGTGGTGGTACGACAGACTATGCGGTTGAGATCTTCTATGAGGCGATTGAGCAAGGTAAGTATACATCTTATATTCAAGAAGGCACGTACATGGACATGATGTACATGCCAGATGCATTGCAGGCTATTGTAGATTTAATGGAAGCAGATAGTAGCAAACTAATACATCGTAATGCCTTTAATATAACTGCAATGAGCTTTGAGCCATCTGAAATTGCTAAGGAGATTAAAAAACATTTGCCACATTTCCATATGGATTATAATGTGGATCCAGTGCGTCAGGCGATAGCAGATAGTTGGCCAAATTCTATAAATATAGAAGCGGCACAGAAAGAATGGGGCTTTAGAGCACAGTATGACTTAGCAAAAATGACAGTTGATATGCTAGAAAAATTAAAAATCAAACTACAAAAAAAGGCCATTTCATAAATAAAGACTCCTGAAAATCGGACGAAGAATTTAATTTCTTCGTCTTTTTTATTTTGACTAGGCTCATAAGCATAACGTGGGTTGATTTCCGTTCCGGCTGGGCGCTTTGCCGCTGACGCTTCGCTTTCGCTACAGAAAACATTTGCCGCTGACGCTTCGCTTTCGCTACAGAAAACATTTGTTGCTGACGCTACGCTTTCGCACAGATAAAACATTTGTTGCTGACGCTAACGCTCTCGCACAGATAAAACATTTGTTGCTGACGCTTCGCTTTCGCACTGAGCAAAGCTTCCTGGGGGCGTCCGATGAGCCACTTCACTCGCGCTGCTTTGTTTAAGCAATTCAAAAAATCGACTTCTTCAAATTCATTTTCTTTTAGGAACTTTACAATAAATAAAGTCAACTCTTGTTCTAAGTCTTCTCTATCTTGAAAATTCGCTTGCAACAATTCTTTTTTTATTTTCGGCTTTATCATTTCTAAGAATTTTAAAATTTTTTCATCGTTCATTTTGATTGCCATTCACATTTCATCCCTCTCTATTTTTGATAATGCTTGCAATAGTTTTTGATAAATCTTAAATGGATGAATCAAGGGACTCAATTTTTACCCCGAAAGTGTGAAGTAAGTATATGGTTATAGCAATAGGAAAGCCTACATTACCAATAATCTGAACAACAGCGTTTAGATCCATCTTTAAACTCTCCTTTTTTAGTTAAAACCCCATTTCTTTGTTTATTGATAGATTGTACAGACACACCCAATATTTGAGCTATGTCCTTATCAGACTTGCTTTTTATATAAAACAAATAAAGAATTTTCTTTTGGTTTAAGGTTAATTTTGCGATAACTTCATAGAGGATTTTATTTTCAAAATAATTTTCTACACACTCTACATCAAAAAGAATTTCACAATCTAAAGTTTTATCATCAGGAATATTTTGAAGGCTCTTATAGTCATCTGAATCAACCAAAGTTAGAGACGCTTTTTTATTTCTATCTCGATTCTTCTTATCAATGTTTTGAGCTAAAAAATGTAGGCTTTTGGAAAAATAAGATAACAGTTTTATTTGTAGAAAAAACTCATTAAACTCTGTTTGCAAATGCTCTCTTTTAAAATCAGTTGGGCATGTTAAATATTCTTTCAGTAATCTTTTGTTTTCGTGTTTCTCTAAGAAATTTTCTACTAATTTGTCCATAAATACACCTCACTATATTAGTCCGAAATAGAAACTTATGTTCTATTTCGGACTAAAAAATGGATTTACAATAGTAACATTTTCAGTCACTTTTACATCAAGCCTGTTAAAATATCTACTTATTTAATGGATTTGTGTTGTTCAAAGGTTCTATACTATATAAAGAACAATTCAACACGATTTTATCAACCAATTTGAAAAAATTTTATTTTAAATCCCAATTTGTTACAATGTATAATCTATAATAAATAAAAAAAGATGGGGGTGTGTATTTGAACGTAAAGAAAATTTTTTACACCATTTTAATCGTCATAGTTTGCCTTGTTGGTTTAATAAAAGGGAAAGACTTGTATGATGAATATAGGGATTATTCTTCAAATGAAATATTAGGTTTTGAAAATGGGAATTTAAGTTCAGAAAATACATCCGTAGCAATTAGAACAACGGACCAGACGCCCAAAAGGGAAAATCCATTACCAACAGCTTCAGACATTTTAATTTCAAAAGAAATAGAGCAAGAGCTTATAAATAGTTTTAAAAATGCAACATTTAAAGAGTACAATGGAGCTACCTTTAAATATCAATATTATGTAAGCTTCACTGTTGATTCAGTGAGTTCATTTTGGCTAAATATAGACGATGGCGTAGTTTATGTAAACCACAATACGAAAAACTATGTTTTCGAGGACGATAACAACTTTTTAAACATTTTTAAAGAAGCTGTAAAATAAAGAAAACACCTACTAAAATAGGAGGTGCTTTTTTTATAGCTTAATTACTGAACCATCAGGCATCGTGTAAGATTTAGCTAATACGTCTTGAATAACTGCAATAACTGTTTGATTTGCTGCATCATAATACTCTAAATAAGCAACTTCCATCGTTACTTTACTTGCACCGAATCGATACATATAATCACCAGCAGTTGAAAGTCGATTATAACCATTTTGTGTATTGCTAATAACACTGGCTGAACCTAATGCTGCCATAGAAAGAACAAGACTTGAAATCCCTGAAGATACACCTACTTTTGTACTTTTAAAGAAAACAAGAGCCAGAACGGTTAATGTAAACCCTGCGATTGCTTTACCAATTGAATCAACATCACTGTCCTTAGCTTTTAATTTCTCAAGCCCTGTAAGTTGAGCAAATTTCATTTGTATAAGCGTGTCGTAATCAACCGTTTGATTTTTGTACACAATTCTATTTCGTAAATCTGTTGCCATAATAAATTCCCCCTTGAGTTTTTAGTTTTTGTTAGCTAACACTCTATAAAAGAGAAATTCACAACGATTTATCAACCAATTTGTAAAAAAAAATTTTATACAGTTAATATACAATTGGAGTTGACATAACAGCCAAAGAATGAAGTTGAAATTTCGTGTTCGCTCCAGGGTCTCGGGCCAACAGGATGTTGGTCACGAAGGCGTTATCACAGGATGTGATGCTTTTAGCCTTCGTTCCTCTATTGCTGATCCCCGAGGAGTCGCCCAGCCTTCACTCCAATCAACTTATATACATGGTGACGTTTTAATAAATGTCATCCTCAACTTATTGGCGAGGAGCTATTTTAGAAAATGTTGACAATAAAAAGAAAATTATTGGAATATATAGCGTAATTTATGATTTTCAAATATAATCATATTCAGAATATTAATAGTATTCGAATATATTTCTATTGATATTTCACAAGGGTAATGGAGAGGCAGTTCACAAGACGAAGGGATGGATGGTTTTTTATGATGCAGACGCCGTTAGTATTAACAAGCTTTTTTAATCGAGCAGAAAATTATTTTGCTAGAAAGACTATTGTTTCACGAACGAGCCCACAGAAGATTCACCGTTTAACATATGGAGAGTGGGCGAAAAGGACACGTCGTTTAGCAGATGCGCTAACAAAGCTGGGGATGAAAAGGGGATCAAAGATTGGCTCCTTTGCCTGGAATCAGCATCGCCACTTAGAGGCCTATTTTGCGGTACCATGTTCTGGAGCTGTTTTGCACATGGTGAATATTCGTTTATCTGAAGAGCATTTAACTTATATTATTAATCATGCAGAAGATGAGATTTTAATAATCGATGTTGATTTGCTACCAATCATTGAAAACATTGCGCCTGAGCTTAAGACCGTAAAACATTATATTATTATGACGGATGAGGATACTTTACCAGAAACGACATTACCGAATGCATTATCATATGAGGATTTATTGGCAGCAGCGGATGAAAACTATCAATTCCCAGAGGATTTAGAGGAAGAGGAGCCTGCTGGAATGTGCTATACAAGTGCTACAACAGGAAATCCGAAGGGTGTTGTTTATTCACATCGAGGTCTAGTGTTACACAGTATGATGCTGAATATGTCTGATTCAATGGGCATTTCCGAACGTGATGTTGTGATGCCGATTGTACCGATGTTTCATGCAAATGCATGGGGTCTACCGTTTGCAAGTGTCAATGTAGGTGCGACACAGGTACTGCCAGGTCCACAATTTACATCGGCAATAATTTTAGATTTAGTGGAACAGGAGAAAATTACATTAACAGCTGGAGTGCCGACAATTTGGATTGGAGCGTTACAAGAACAAGAGAAGCGTGAACGAGATATAAGTTCGCTGCGTGCCATTTGTTGTGGTGGCTCTTCTTCACCTACTCGACTTATTCGTACATTTGAAGAGCAATATGGCATTCCATATATTGTTGTATATGGGATGACTGAAACAACACCGATTGTAGCGTTATCGAATTATATGTCTTGGATGGATGACTGGCCAATTGAAAAGAAAATCGAATCGCGAGCAATGCAAGGAATGACGATGGCTGGGATTGAATCTAGTATTATTAATGACAATGGAGAAGTACCGTGGGATGGAGAGACAATGGGGGAATTACGTTTACGAGGTCCATGGATTTCACACGAGTACTATCGTGATGAACGAACAGCTGATGCCTATCGAGATGGCTGGTTATATACAGGGGACATTGCGGTGCGATCAGAGGATGGCTTTATTAAAATATCAGATCGTACAAAGGATTTAATTAAATCAGGTGGGGAGTGGATATCCTCAGTTGATTTAGAAAATGCGTTAATGACGCATGATGCTGTTTTGGAAGCAGCAGTTATCGCAATTCCTCATGCCAAATGGCAAGAACGTCCGCTAGCCTGCGTTGTATTGAAGGAAGGAAAGTCAGCAACCGACGCAGAGCTTCTTGCATTTTTAGAAAATCAATTTGCAAAATGGTGGGTGCCGGATGATGTTGTATTTTTAGAGGAAATTCCTAAAACATCGGTTGGGAAATTCCTGAAAGCTAAGCTTCGAGATAATGTGGCAGAAATTTATCCGAAATTAAGTTCATTAGTATAGTCAAAAGAGCGATTTCCATAAAGGGAAGTCGCTCTTTCATTTTGTTATTTATTTAACATTTGAAAAACTTGTTCTACGTCTTTGTCTCCACGGCCAGAGATATTGATAATAATACTGTCACCAGGAGATAACGTTGGCGCAAGCTTTAATGCATGAGCAACTGCGTGCGAGCTTTCAAGTGCAGGGATAATGCCTTCAACTTTTGAAAGCACTTGGAATGCTTCAAGCACTTCTTCATTTGTTACCGTTACATATTCTCCACGACCAATTGTTTTTAAATAGCTATGCTCCGGACCAGCACCAGGATAATCTAGTCCAGCGGCAATCGAATAAGTTGGTAGTGGATTGCCCTCAGCATCTTGCAGTACTAAACATTTGAAGCCGTGTAATTCACCCGGTGTTCCTTCGTTTAATGTTGCAGCCTTATCTGGTTCAATACCGATGAGGCGTACATTTTCATCTGCAATATATTCTGCAAAAGCCCCAATCGCATTACTACCGCCACCGACACAAGCAAGTACTGCTGCTGGTAGTTTTCCTTCTTTTTCTAAAATTTGTTCGCGACTTTCACGGCTAATGACGGATTGGAAATGCTTCACCATTGAAGGGAATGGGTGAGGTCCAACTGCAGAACCTAGTAAATAGAAAGTCGTTTCATAGTTTTCTACTAAATCAGCAAATGCTTCATCCACTGCATCTTTTAGTCGTCCTTGACCTTTATCAACGGCTACTACCTTTGCACCAAGAAGCTCCATACGGAAGACGTTTAGTGCTTGACGTTTTGTATCTTCTAAGCCCATATAAATTGTGCAATCCATCCCGAACATTGCACAAGCAGTTGCTGTTGCTACACCATGCTGACCTGCACCTGTTTCGGCAATAACACGATTAGCACCCATACGCTTTGCTAATAAAATCTGTCCGAGAACGTTATTAATTTTATGTGAACCTGTATGGTTAAGATCTTCACGCTTTAAATAAATTTTCGCGCCACCTAATTGTTTTGTTAAATTTTCAGCAAAATAAAGTGGAGATTTGCGCCCAACATATTCACGGAAATAATACTCTAGCTCTTTATTAAAGTCTTCATCGTCTTTATATTTTTGGAAGTTTTCATCTAAAATAGTTAAAACATTTTGAAGCTCATCAGGAACAAAGCTACCGCCAAATTCACCGAAATATCCTTTTTTCTCTGCTAATGTATTCATCTGCTCTCGACTCCTCTAATCTAATTTTTTCCATAAAAAAAGTCACTCCAATCCTTCTATAAAAAGGACGAGTAACCGTGGTGCCACCTTCATTCGCAAAAATTGCGCGCTTTCGTACTCCGGTAACGGGGAGTAACTTCGGCCTCACATTTGATGAGGCTGCTCCAAAGTCCATTCACAAGTACGTACTACTGATTTGCACCAACCATCAGCTCTCTAGAAATACTGCTACTTGCTACTAATCTTTTTCTAAGCATTATATTGAAAAGAATTGTAAAGTATTTTCAGAATATTGTCAAGATATCTTCCGAGAAATAGAAAAACGAACTGTTCGCAAACAATAAAGCCGTTAAATAAAGTTGGTTTAAAAATAAAGAACAATGTTAGTGTCACTAACGGACAAACTGATTTAAGAAGGCTATAATGCATTAATTAATAACTGATAATAAGCTCTTTAATTCTTTATAAATAAAAGCAAAAATCACTATTGATTCTACCGTTACGTTAGAAACTATAATGAATGTATTAAAAGAAAAGGAGAAATATAGATGTATCCGATTGGTCAATTTTCGAGGAAGACAGGTGTCTCGATCCGAACTCTTCGCTATTATGATGAAATGAATTTGTTAAAGCCATCTTACATTTCGAAAACGGGACGTAGATTTTATGAAAATGAGGATATAATTACACTACAAAAAATTACAGGATTAAAAGCGTTAGGATTTTCGTTAAAAGATATTCAACAGCTAATGAGACAATCACAATGGGACATAACAGAATCTTTAGAGTACCAAAAGGAGAAATTGCTTCATAAATTGGTGGACATTAAAAAGAATATTGAACTACTTGAATATACAATTTCGTTAGCCCAATCAAATCAGGTAATCGAACCAGAGGTATTTGTTGCATTAATTCAAAATAATTTACACATGGAATCTTAGCAGCGATGGTTAAAAGGTTATTTACCAAATGAAATTGTAGATGAAATTTATACAGTATCAAATAGTTACAACGTTCGTTATGATGCACATTTAATAAACATTATAAATCAATTGAAAATAGCTTATAAGAACCAATTTACGGATACCGAAGTACATACTATTCTCAAAGAATTTTTTTCTCAACTACCACTTGAACTATTTAATCGGTTACTAACAGAACCAAATCTAATGGAGATACAGTTGGATAGAATGTTATTTTCGTCACCATTTAGTAAACAAGAAGAAGAATGGTTAATTGAAAAAATAGAGAACATGCTAAAGGAGTATAAAACAAAATGAACATACTATTATGGGGATTCATTGGGTTTACTCTTTTATATGAACCAATTATAGGTTATTGGTTATATCAAAGATTTAAAATACGTGTTCTGACTGATCCAGCAAGCAGGATACACTATTATAAGATTGTTATGCTAGGTTTGTGGATACCAACACTTATTATTTTAATAGTAGTGGCAAATTCTGAACTTACATTAGAAGAACTACGTGTAATAATGCCTAGTATTAACACAAAAGAATTAGGAACAATTGTTACATATATTGTTATAGGGGTAGCTCTATTATATAGTGTTTTACTTTTATATTACGCAATTGGATATTTTATAAGTGATAAAGTTAAAAATAAGATGAAAATAATGAAGCAAAAACAAATGAAGCAAATAGCGTTTACTGAGTTACTACCTGTTACAAAGAAAGACAAAGCCATTTGGAATCAAGTGGCATGGACAGCAGGGGTCACAGAAGAAATTATTTACCGCGGATTGCTTATATTTGCATTTAACACATTATTTCCAGAATGGTCAATTTGGTTCGTTCTATTGTGTACCTCAATAATATTTGGTCTTGCACATACATATCAGAATTTATCTGGTGTCATTAGGACAACCATCTTTGGCTTTGTGTTCGGGATGCTTGCAGTCGCATTGAACTCCATTATACCTCTAATACTTCTTCATGCTTTGATTGATTACGTGGGGAAATTAGGTGATGAGAATGAAAAGGATTAAAATAACATATTATTTTTTTCTGATTGCAACGCTTTTTTGGTAGGTATTAAACTTTATTTACATGAAAAATAATCGAACTTCAATGTGAATACAACAAAAAGGAGGAACGGTTTCACCGTTCCTCCTTTTATTAAACACTGCTCTAATAAGATCCGTCAGTTAAATTAAATCTTTGAAGTTTAAGCGCTTATTCAATACATACATAATCGGCGCACCAATTGCTAAGACAACAAATTCACCTGCAGCAACAGTTAGCCATGTCCAGAAGAATGGTACTTCCAAGGCTATGTTCAATTCAAAGGCAATGATAAACATTGTGAATGTAAATAACAATGTATTAATGATTAAACGTGCCCAAATATTTTTGACAAATTTACAAATAAGAATGAACAATCCAAGGGTAATCATCGAATGGCCTACACCGAAAAAAACATCTAGAATGCCGTTTGGTGAAAATAAATTGGAGATAAATACACCAATAATGATCCCAACGGCAAATCGTGGATTAAAGGCGACTAGATGGTTAAAAATTTCCGATACACGGAACTGTACCTCTGTAAAGCCAAATGGAGCGACTAGCAATGTAACAGCAATATAGAGTGCTGCAATAATACCACTCGTTGCTAAAAATTTTATTTTCATATATTAATTTCTCCTTAGTTTTTTTGCGTGGGATGGTTACGAACCACGTAAAGCAAGTGCAATCATATCAATGATTATGCTTGTTTGTAAAGGGTGGTAAATACTTGATGAAACTATTTTTGTACTAATAATGTAAATATTAATTGGGGAATATTATTATATTTTCTAAATAATACTTTCATCACCAAAAATTGTGGTTGATTTGTTAAGACGTAAGCCTTGTATATAAGATGATTGGAGTGGCGTCTAGTCGGAACGGAAATCAACCTCGCGTTATAGAGGTGAGCCAAGTTAGGGATTGAAAGATCATCCCGCGTTTATGGTGATGAGGAAAAATAATGGAGGAAGATGAAATGACAGTTACTTATTGGACAGGACAAAGTCTTACACTACGAGCGATACAACCAGAAGATATCGTTATCTTTGAATTTTTAGATGATGAAATTTTACGAAATATGGATTCAATACATTTTCCTCGCTCCGCGGATCAAATGAGGGAATGGGTAGAAGAGCAATTGTCAGAAGAAGATGATGAATTTCGTTTTATTGCAGTAGATAGAGAGAATAATATTGTCGGTATGATTGAAACCTTTGATTGTGATTTGAAAAATGGTGTCTTGGATTATTACTTGGCTGTATTTGAGCCATACAGAGGTAAAGGCTATGCAAAAGAAATGATTCTTATGGTTCTTCGCTTCTTCTTTTCAGAGCGTCCTTATCAAAAAGTAAATACAACCGTTTACTCGTTCAATGAACCATCTATGCGCTTGCATGAAAAATTAGGTTTCATGAAAGAGGGGCAACTAAGAAATATCATTTTCACTAAAGGAGCTTATTACGATGGTATTTGCTACGGTATGACAAGACAAGAGTTTGAGCAGAATCATGGGGCCCTGTCATAAATTTGACCATTGAGACTAGTATAGTTAATTTTCCTTACTCATACGGAAGAGTTTCTTTACAAAAGAAAGGGCTAATCCCGTCATTTGGGATCAGCCCGGAAGCTTTTACTTATTTATGCTGTGTAAGATAAACTTTGCCGTTAATCGTTACTTTAGAAGCTGAGATTAGAATTTCTTTATTTGCTTCATAATATGGATTTAAAATTTTGTCGATAGCAGCCCATTTTTCACTAGATTTTTCAGAGTCACCTTTTTTATCAAGAGCTATTGCTTCTTCATAAAGCTTTTTCAATTGTTTTTTGTCTGTTGCTTTGATTTCGAAATCAAAGTCAGATAAGTATTGTTCAAAGCTAATTGGCTTCGTGTAAAGATTAATCATTTCATTGAAGTCATTCCATAGCTTTTCAGATAATTGATCATTTTTATCTGCATCTGCTTTTTGAGCATCTTTATAAATCGCTTTTAGTTTTGGTAAGGCTTCAGCTGGAATATCTAATTCCATATCTGAAATGTATTCTTCAAATGTTACTGGTGGATATAGTGCATCTAAATAAGGTTGAAGAATCTTTTGGAATTCATCAAATTTTTCTTGTGCTTTGTCTTCTTTACCAGATTTCGTTAGTTTTATCCATTGTTCATAAATTGCTTTCAGCTGTTTTTTATCATTTTCTTTAATCACTATATTTTTTTCACTAAATCCGTACTCTTCAATGAACTTTTCAAAGGATACAGGTACCCAGCTAGCTAAAATATATGGCTTCGTGATTTTATCCATTTCAACATTGATTTTATCGACTTCTTCATACTTCTCTTCTTTTTCTAACTTCTTCATTTGATTGAACAACTTTTCTAATTTAGCCAGATCTTCTTTTGTGATTTCTTTAGGTAAGTCTTTTTTATAGACGTCAAACGTGTAGAAGTCTGCATAATCTTGTACTAAGCTACCTTCTACAGAGATTTCTTGACCTTCAACTAAGTTCATTTTTGCTATTTGCTCATCTGAAAACTTTTGGATTCCGATATAATAGTTTTTACCGTCTTTCCCTTTGATTGTAATGCTATCTCCGTAAATGTTTTTAATAGTTCCTTTAATTTGTTGCTCAGCTTTAACAGTCATTTCGTTTGCTGGTTTTGCTGTTGTTGCCTCAGCTTGATGTGGTGTGAAGACAGCCATTCCTATTGTTAGTGCTGATACAATCATCCAAGATTTTTTAGTTGTTTTTTTCATAATTAGGTCTCCCTTTAAATTTAATTGTTTTAATTACTAAAAATTAGACGCCTTTCCAACTATAAAAAGTTAGTTAAAGTTAGAAAAAATTTTAAAAAGTTTTTCACTACCTAACTTCGCAAAATTGTCAAAAAAATTTTTGTTATGTTAGAAAAAGAAATCATTCTGTAAAAACAGCGTAGTTTAGCGGTTTAAAGCGGCAAATTGAATGAAAAACTAAAATATTTTGTCAAATGTAAATGTCAGAACATTCATAATGTTGTTGACGAACCTCAATAATAACTGTAATATAGCGATACGTTCACACTTCGCTTGGATAAAGTGTGATAAATATCAGAGATCAAAATCGGGGGGATTATTTGTGAAAAGCAATTTAAAAAAGCTTTCGTTCCTGTTATTTGGGTTAGTTTTAATGCTTGCTGCTTGTGGTAGCAGTGGCTCTAGTTCATCTGATTCGAAAGGGAACGAAACGAATAATGCAAGTGAGAGCGGCAAAGCAGATGACAAAACATATAAAATCGGGATTACTCAAATTGTGGAGCATCCATCTTTAAATGCTGCAACTGAAGGCTTCAAAAAAGCAATTGAAGAATCTGGCTTAAAAGTTGAGTACGAATCGCAAATAGCGCAAGGGGATAATAGTCTTAATACAACGATTGCAAACAATCTAGTAAGTGCAAACGTAGATTTAATATTTGCTAACTCTACGCCGTCTGCACAAGCAGCAGCGACAGCAACTAGTGATATTCCAATTATTTTTACTTCTGTAACAGATGCTGTTGGAGCACAGCTCATTGAATCTATGGAGAAGCCAGGGAAAAATGTAACAGGTACGATCGATTTACACCCTGATACTATTTCAAAAACAGTGGCATTCTTAAAAGAACTTGGTGCCAAAAACGTTGGTATGGTTTACAACGCTGGTGAGCAAAACTCAGTAGCGCAAGTAAAAGAAGTGAAAAAAGTTATGGGTGAGCAAGGCCTAAAAGTGGTAGAGGCATCTGCGGCAACTTCTGCGGAAGTAAAACAAGCTACTGAATCATTAATCGGTAAAGCAGATGCATTCTATATTATTACTGATAATACAGTAGTTTCTGCTCTAGAATCTGTTATTGATGTAGCGAATGCTAATAAATTACCACTAATTGTAGGAGAGCTTGACTCAGTGGAACGTGGTGGCTTAGCGGCATACGGGTTTGAATATTTCGACATCGGTTATGAAGCAGGTCAAATGGCTGTGAAGATTCTAAAAGGGGAAGCAACACCTGCTGATACACCAGCGCAATACCCACAAAACTTAAAACTATTAATCAACAAAAAAGTAGCGGATAACTTAGGAATTGAAATCAAAGATTCTTGGGGAGCAGAGCTTTTTGAAAAGTAATGGACTGACATAGCCATCTTATGAAGCAAAGCGGGGGAGAACTAAAACTGCCCCCGCTTTATCTTCTTTTAGAGTGAAAAATTAACCTCATGTTGGAGGAAGAAACACCGCTCTGTTTCCTATAGAAAAGAAATGCTGGGGCAAAGTAGCGGATAGGATACATTGAAATTATGGTGATGAGCGGAATTATATTTATTTAAGAAATTATTAGGAGATGATTCAACTATGTTTTTAGCAATGTTTGGCGCAATGGAGCAAGGAATCATCTATGCAATTATGGCACTTGGTGTGTATTTAACATTCCGCGTGTTAGATTTTCCGGATTTAACGGTTGATGGAAGCTTTGTAACAGGGGCAGCTACAGCAGCAACAATGATTCTGCTTGGCTACAACCCAATCTTAGCGACTTTAGTGGCAATTGTTGCTGGATTTATTGCTGGATGTATGACAGGAATTCTTCACACAAAAGGGAAAATTAATCCGCTACTATCGGGTATTTTAATGATGATTGCTTTGTATTCTATTAATCTACGTATTATGGGGTTAACGGCAGAAAATACGATAGGTCGTCCGAATATTCCACTATTGAACTCAGAGACTATATTTTCAAAGTTTCAAGCGTTTTGGAGTAATTTAGGGATAGATGCTACATTAAATAACCTGTTAAAAAACATGGGCTTTCAGCAAGTACCTTCAACATGGAGTACGTTGATTGTAGTATTAATTATCACGATTTTAATTAAGTTAATAGCAGACTGGTTCTTAAAAACAGAGGTCGGACTGGCTATTCGAGCAACTGGTGATAATAAGCGTATGATTCGTAGCTTCTCAGCAAATACGGACACACTTATTATTCTAGGTCTAGGACTATCTAATGCACTTGTCGCCTTTTCTGGAGCTTTAATCGCACAGTATTCGAAATTCTCAGATGTAAGTATGGGGATTGGGATGATTGTTATCGGTCTTGCATCTGTTATTATCGGTGAAGCAATCTTCGGTACAAAAACGATTATGCGCACAACTTTTGCTGTCATTGCGGGAGCTATTATTTACCGCATTATTTTAGCGTTAGCATTACGTGTAGATTTCCTTGATTCAGGGGATATGAAATTAATTACAGCTATTATCGTTATTTTAGCGCTGATCTTACCTCAATTTATCAATAAGAGTAAGGAGCGCAAACGCAAGGTGAAGCGCGCAGCAGAGAAGACGCGAGTAAAGACGGTGGAGCAGGGAGGGAATGGCCTTGCTTAAATTACACGGCATTAATAAGGTTTTTAATGAAGGAACGCCAGATGAGAAAATTGCACTCGCAGAAATTAATTTGCACTTAATGCCAGGTGATTTTGTCACAATTATCGGCAGTAATGGTGCTGGTAAATCGACAATGATGAATATGGTTTCGGGTGCATTAACACCAGACTTCGGCACAGTTTCAATTGATGGGAATGAGGTTACAACTTTACCAGAATACAAGCGCTCCCACTACATTGGTCGCGTGTTCCAGGATCCAATGGCTGGTACAGCACCAACGATGACAATTGAGGAAAACTTAGCGTTAGCTTACTCACGTAATAAGAGTAGAGGTTTGCGTATCGGTGTTGATAAAAAGCGTCGAGAATTTTTCAAGGAATCGTTGGAGATGTTAGGTTTAAATCTGGAAAATCGCCTATCTGCAAAAGTCGGCTTACTTTCTGGTGGGGAACGTCAAGCGCTGTCACTTTTAATGGCGACGTTCACGAAGCCGTCGATTTTATTACTGGACGAGCATACAGCGGCACTTGACCCATCTCGTGCAGAGTTAATCACACGCATTACGAAATATTTAGTTGAGAAAGACAGCTTAACGACATTAATGGTCACGCACAATATGCAACAAGCATTAGACTTAGGGAATCGACTGATTATGATGGATAAAGGTCAAATCATTTTAGAAGTAGGCGAGGATCGCAAGCATGAATTGACCATTCCAGATTTAATGGCAGAGTTCGAACGAATCCGCGGTGAGAAAATGAACTCAGACCGTGCATTACTAGGATAATAAATGATAAAACGCTCATACATAGGTGTGGGCGTTTTTTCGTTGGATGTCGATATTTTTTAAAAGTTGGGTGATAAATAAAAAAAGTTGGTCGATAAACAATCAAAAGTTCTCGATAAATAAGCAAACAGTTTCGATAAAGTGCATTATAATCTAGCTAAAGGAGGTGAAAATATGCTACTGAAAAAAAAGCGGGAAGTTTCATCGAAGCAACGCGTGTTAGAAATGATTGAAAGGCGGTTACCGAAATCTCACGTTAAGTATGATTATTTTCAAGAAATGCTAGGAAGAACAAAGGCTGGTATTGCTGGCGAGCAAAGAGTAGATCGAGAATGGCGGGAAATCTATTTGGAGCATGCGTATTATTTATTGCATGATGTAGAGCTTAAGGATGAGAGTGCTGGGGGATCGACGCATCAAATGGATACATTATTTATGTCCCAACATTTTGTGCTAATCGTTGAAATTAAAAATATCGTTGGCCATGTAGAGTATATGGAAGATAACCATCAATTTATTCGAATTACTTCTGATGGTAGAGTAGATGGCTTTAGAAATCCCTTTGATCAAGTGAAGCGACATGCTAGATTTTTGCGTCGGCTATTTCAAATGAGTGGACATCATATCCCTATTGAATATATAGTCGTTTCAGCAAATCCGAATATGATTATGACGCCCACTTTTTCGTCCCAGCCAATTATTCATGTAAGTGGCTTGGCTGAAAGGATAGGTCAACTGTTCAAGCAGCATCAACAAGTCTGTCTAAGTGAAACAGATTTGAGAGAATTATCAGCGGATATTTTGACGAGGCACAAACCAACTCAATGGACCCTAGATATTAAAGTGGATGAATTGAAGAAAGGTGCACTATGCTCGCATTGTCATTTTGACCATGTCCTACGTTACACCCATGGGAAATGGCGTTGTAGCAATTGCCAATCGATTAATAATCAATCGATGCTAGTCGCATTACATGATTTTCGATTAATGATAAGCAACAATATTACAAATGCTCAATTTCGTAATTTTTTTGATATTGACTCA
>NZ_JARVRU010000110.1:0-16692 GCF_030209535.1 Lysinibacillus sp. fls2-241-R2A-57 | reverse complement strand
AAGCGAAGCGACAGCAACAAATGTTTTCTGTGCGAAAGCGAAGCGACAGCAACAACAAATGTTTTCTATGCTAAACTCTCCAAGCTATTGGGGAGTTTTTTTACTTGTTTCGATAGAGAATGTTTTGTAGCATAAAGGTATCAATGAAAGAATAGGTGAATGACTGTGAACAATGCGATGACTGAAATGATGCAAGCACTTGAACAAGGGGACTTAGCATTAATTGAACAGCTACTTGAATCATTTTTAATGAAGGAGTTACCCGAGGAAATTTATGCGCTAGCTGAAGTTTTTATGCAGTATGGGTATATGAAGGAAGCAGACCGTGTGCTGGATCATTTACAATTTTTATTCCCAGAAGAGGCACAGTTAAAAATTGATCGTGCAAATGTTTTAATGGAACTTGGCAATGAAGATGAAGCTTTAGATTTTTTATTAGAAATAGAGGAGACTTCTCCAGAATATCCTCAAGCATTATTAGTATTGGCGGATTATTATCAAATGCAAGGACTATTTGAAGTAGCAGAAATGCGCATCAATGAGGCGCTAGCTTTATTACCAGAGGAGCCGTTATTACATTTTGCTAAAGCAGAACTCTTATTTGAAACTGGTCGTTTTTTAGAGGCTGCGAGACTATATGAGGAATTGTATGGACAACAAATAGAATTTGCAGGGGTAAGTCTTGTTGAACGACTTGCTGAGGTGTATCGTGCAGGAGCTGCCTATGAAACAGCTTTAGATTACTATTTAAAGGCACTTGAGGATGAAGTAAAGCCAGATATTTTATTTGGTGCAGCATATTCAGCTTTCCAGTCACAAAAATTTGAAATGGCCATTAAACAATTAGAGGAATTAAAAGAATTAGATCCTGATTATTTTTCTGCCTATTTATTGCTAGCCGAAAGTTATGCCATGATTGAGGACAATAAAAAAGCATACGCTGCCATTATGGAAGGATTAAAGCGTGACGAATACGATAAGGCCCTATACTTATTCGCTGGTAAAATGGCTTTAAAAACTGGTTTGCCAGCTGAGGGCGAGCAGCATCTACGTGAAGCCATTGCGTTAGATCCTGAATACATGGAGGCCGTGTTAGCATTAATCTCTGTGTTGGCACAGCAAGAGCGTTATGAGGATGTAGTAGAATTATTTGAAACGTTACAACAAAATGATTTTGAATGGAGCACATTATACCCATTTGCTGCGGAGGCATATGAAAATTTAGAATTGTACGACCGTGCATACGAATTTTACCATTTGGCATATAATGATTTTAAGGAAGACGCAGCATTTTTAGAAAAATACGTTTATTTCTTATTAGAGGAAGGGAAGCGTTTAGAAGCTAAAGAAGTACTCCGTCAATTAATAACTATTCAGCCAGGTGAACTAGAGTGGCAAGAGAAGTTAGAAACCTTAGAATTTGAGTAAAGGAGGGAGTGGGTATGACTGCTTCTGTATCAGTTGTCGATAAAAAAGCATTTGTTAGATGGTTTTTAAAAAATTATCAATTGAAACGTCGTGAGTGTGTATGGATTTTGAATTACTTATTAAGCAATGATGAGTTATTAAAACGAATTCGATTTGTTGAAGAAGCTCATTATTGCCCTAGAGCAATGGTAATGTCAACTGTTGACTCAACAGGTGTGCCATTTCGTTTTTACAAAGGCAATGTAATGACAGCAGATGCTGAGAAATCTTTCCATGATTTACGCTTACATGAACATGAAGATATGTATATACAACTGAATTTTCCAAATGTACCACCAAGCGCACAATACTTAGCAGTTCTTGAAGAAAACCCTTATATGCCGGAAGCACTGATTGTCAGTGAAAAAGATCGTTTACTGGCAGAAGAGCTGCTTTCCAACAGCTTACTCGTATTCCAAGAAGAAAAATTACTCGCACAGATTGATGAAGCCCTCGACCAGGGAGATGAAGAGCGCTTTTATGAATTGTCTAATTTGTTACAAGCTTTGAAGGAAACGGCTAATTTACGTTAGACATAAGTAAAAATTGAATGTCCTTTACCCACCTCAATATGGTAACATAACTAGTGACTGATTGTTTTCACTTTTTATTGGTTATCCTATTAAAGAGTGGGAAAAGGGCATTTTTTTATCTTTATTCAGTAGGTGTATTGAACCCTAGCGGATGTCACGGATTTTGAAATGAAGGAATATAAGGATGTTAGCCTAAAACCTTCACAACCTGTGAAAACGGCTAACTGATCTGCATCGGTAAAATCGCCACTTCCTGTGGCATTACCGAAATGATCGACATCGTGTCGGGTTGAGGCATAATTCAAAATCCGGACACATTGTTTATCTGCGCTACAGTTACAATTACACCAAGGCGAAATTGATTTATGCAACATGAGGAGGTTTGTTGAATGTATTTTAATGCAAACGATTTGACATCGTTTATGGCACAGAAGGATTTTATTGATACAGCAATTGTTCCACTCGTATCCGTCGATCTAACTTCTGAAAGATTGAAACAGAGTGGTACAGAAGTAGATTTTTTGTTATCACTCACATCATTTATCGAACAACAATTTAAAGGTCGTCTATTATTGATGCCACCATTTTCGTATAGTGTAAACTTAAAAAACGAAGAAATGCCAAAGCAATTAGAGGCGCAATTACATAATGCTGGTTTTAAGCATGTGTTCTTCATTACTTGTGACCATTCTTGGACAAATATTGGAGATGAAGTAAATGTTATTTGGCTACCAGCGATTCCATTAGAAAGTATGGATAAAGGTGTGAAAAACTCTATTCTTGAAGATCAATTGCGACAAGTGATTCCGATACTTTCGACCAAATGGACACAGATTTAACAATTTGTTTCAATAAATGTTCACATTCTCCAGCTTTCCACAGAATGCTATATTGACCAAGCTATGGTCTTGATATATCATAGATATGTCCTAGTATTACTATTTGTAAAAGTATGTCCGTTGGACTGACCTTTAAGTTAGAGGGGGGAAAAAAATGAGTAATAATCGAGTTTCACGTCGTCAATTCCTAAGCTATACACTAACTGGTGTAGGTGGCTTTATGGCGGCAGGTATGCTGATGCCGATGCTTCGCTTTGCAGTTGATCCATTATTACAAAAACATGATGGTGGGAACTTTATAAAGACAGAGCATAAAATCGCTGATATTACTGACAAACCAGTTAAAGTTGACTTAAAATTTGAACAAGTTGACGCATGGTACAAATCAGAAGTAACAAACGTAGCTTGGGTTTACAAAGATGGCGATCAAATCATTGCATTATCTCCTGTTTGTAAGCATTTAGGATGTATGGTGGGCTGGGAGCAAGATTCAGGGCATCCAAATCAATTCTTCTGTCCTTGTCACGCTGGACGTTACGAGAAAAATGGTAAAAACGTACCAGGTACACCGCCTACAGGTCCGTTGGATGAATACGAAGTTAAAGAAGAAGATGGTTACTTATCGCTTGGTCCAACTAAAGCAAATACTCTAGTTTAGTAAGGGGGTACAAAACAGTGCTAAATAAAATTTATGATTGGGTCGATGAACGCTTAGATATTACACCGATTTGGCGTGATATTGCCGACCACGAAGTGCCAGAGCACGTAAACCCTGCACACCATTTTTCAGCATTCGTTTACTGTTTCGGAGGATTAACATTCTTCATCACAGTAATTCAAATTCTATCTGGTATGTTCTTAACAATGTACTATGTACCAGACGTAGTGAATGCATGGAAATCAGTTTATTATTTACAAAACGAAGTAGCATTTGGTGAAATCGTACGCGGTATGCACCACTGGGGAGCTTCATTAGTAATCGTAATGATGTTCTTACATACTCTTCGTGTATTCTTTACAGGTTCTTATAAGAAACCTCGTGAATTAAACTGGATGGTTGGTGTAGGTATTTTTGGTGTAATGATGGGTCTTGGTTTTACAGGATACTTATTACCATGGGATATGAAAGCATTATTCGCTACAAAAGTAGGTATCGAAATTGCTGCATCTGTACCGTTTATCGGTGAGTTTATTAAAATCTTATTAGCGGGTGACTCAACTATTCTTGGAGCTCAAACGTTAACACGATTCTTTGCGATTCATGTATTCTTCTTACCTGCAGTATTGTTTGGGTTACTTGCAGCACACTTTATCATGATTCGTCGTCAAGGAATTTCAGGGCCGTTGTAATAATTCTTGACGGTTCGATGATTTTTTAAAGGAGGGGACATAATGCATCGCGGAAAAGGAATGAAATTTGTTGGTGATTCTCGTATTAAAGCAAATCACAGAATGCCGAACGTTCCAAAGGATTATTCCGAATATCCAGGTAAGACGGAAGCTTTCTGGCCGAACTTCTTACTAAAAGAATGGATGGTTGGTGCTGTATTTTTAATTGCTTATTTGTTATTAACAGTTGCTCATCCATCACCACTTGAAGGACCAGCTGATCCTACAAGAGCATACACGCCATTACCGGACTGGTATTTCTTATTCTTGTATCAATTATTAAAATATTCATTTGCTTCTGGTCCATACCAAGTCATTGGAACCGTTGTAATTCCAGGTCTTGCATTTGGAGCGCTATTATTAATGCCATTTTTAGACAAAGGTCCAGAACGCCGTCCATCTAAACGTCCGTTACCGACAGCGTTTATGTTATTAACTTTGGCTGCTATGTTCTACTTAACTTGGGAGTCAGTTGTTAACCATGACTGGGAAGCTCAAAAAGCTATGGGTGCAATTGTAGAAGAAGTTGAAGTTGATATTGATGAATCACTTCCAGGATTTAAAATTTGGAATGGTGACACTGGTGAACAAGCTAAATCTTGTATCGGCTGTCATGCTGCTGACTTAAAAGGTGGCCCAGCTGCTCCAGCATTAGTTGGTAATAAACTAACAGCTGAAGAAGTTGAAGATATTATCCATAATGGTCGCGGCAAAATGCCACCTGGCGTATTCAAGGGTACAGACGAAGAAGCCAAACAATTAGCTGAATTTATTGCGAGCTTAAAGGCTAAATAATAAGCTTAGTTTAAAAGAGTCAGGAAACTGGCTCTTTTTTTCTACTTCTATAATAATGTGACTGTTACAACATCAAAATGGTTCCCGAAAAATAATGTTTTTTAGAGAAAAATGTCGAAAAAGATGGTCAGATGTACTAGAAATTATCTAGTATACAGTTTTTGGGCATTAATAAAACAATAAAAAAAGACTATTTATACATAATAAAAATAAAAAAAGACATCTTAGTAAAGACGGAAAATAAAGGAGTTTTAATCATGCAAATTACACGTGCAAACATCTGGTATCTCCTTACCCATAAGTCATTCTTAATATTATTATTCATTATCAATCTATTAGGAACTATTTACGGTTATTATTGGTATGGGGGTCAGCTTGCCAACACAGAACCAATTTTTTATATTTTTGTACCGGATAGTCCGACAGCTAGTTTATTCTTTTGCTTTGTATTGTTAGCTTGGATTATGGGTAAAAGTTGGCCGCTCATGGAAGTGCTAGCTCTTGTTACACTAGTGAAGTATGGGATATGGGCTGATGTCATGAATATTTGGACACTGATTGAAACTGGATCGATCGGTTGGCAGGGATGGATGCTGGTAGGCTCGCATTTTGCGATGGCTGTCCAAGCAATCCTTTATATCGGTAAATATGTTTTTTCATATTGGCATGTTGCTGTGGCAGCAGTATGGACATTACATAATGATGTGATTGATTATGTATTTGGACAAATGCCAATGTACCGTGATTTGGCAGAGTATACAAGCTATATTGGCTATTTTACTTTTTGGTTATCAATTGTATGTATTTTTCTAGCCTTCTTCTCAATTAGGTGGCGCAAATATTTGCCGAATTAAGTAATTGATTATAGAATTATAGTATAGAGATAGAAAGGGGTTAGAAAATTGTCAACAAGCATGTATATTGTTTATTTTGCAATTATTATGCTACTGCCACTTTATGCACAGATAAAAGTGAAGGGCACATATAATAAGTTTGCAAAAGAACGTACAATGAAGGGACAAACAGGTGCAGAGGTAGCGCGTGCGATTTTAGATGCGAACGGTTTATATGATGTACGAGTTGTTCCAACGCAAGGTGTGTTGTCTGATCATTATAATCCGGCGACAAAAACAGTTGCACTATCGGAAAGTAACTTTTATGAGGCTAGTATTGCAGGTGCTGCAGTTGCTGCCCACGAGGTTGGCCATGCTATCCAGCATAAAGAAGCTTATTCAATGCTGACATTACGTAGCAAGCTAGTTCCAGTTGCAAATATTTCATCAAATATGTCATGGTTATTTGTAATGATTGGTATTTTTGCAAGTAGTACGAATATGTTGCTTCTAGGTATCATATTATTAGCAGCAGGTGTGCTTTTCCAATTAGTAACGTTACCAGTAGAATTTGATGCTTCAAAACGTGCGTTAGTACAAATGAATTCATTGGGAATTATTACAAATGAAGAAGAGCGTCCAGCACGAAAAGTGTTAAGTGCTGCAGCATTAACATATGTTGCCGCAGCAGCAGTAGCAGTATTAGAATTATTACGTTTAGTATTAATCTTTACAAATATGCGCAATGACGACTAATAAAAAACTTGTTGTAGTGGTATGTCACTATAGCAAGTTTTTTAACTTCTTTCAGCGGGAGACCGTTAAACTATGGTTTTACAATAGGTGTGTTGATTAACTATCATTATCATTCGAAGAGGCTGATTTCCGCTACGGGCTACTCGCTTTCCTGCGGGCGAGCGCCGAGCCGCTTCCTCCGCTTCCTCCGCTTCGCTTCGTGCAGGGTCTCGTCTGTCTCGCTTTCCCGCGGGAGTCGAGTAGCCCTACGCTCCAATCAGTTAAAATGGAAATTCTTTAGCATTATAGCAACAAAAAAATCCTTTTATCGCTCAATAATAAACCTATTTTTTCCTTAATCAACACGCCTGGTTTTACAATTTATTATGTAAAAAAGCCTACCTCCAACGAAAAAAAGTTTTATTCGAGGAAAGCAGGCAGATGAGTAAATTTAATGGAGCGGTTGTTTTTGGTCGTCAAGCGTGAAGCCTTCTCCTGCAACATCTCGTACTTCTATGATAGATACGAAAGCGTGTGGATCAATCTCATGAACAATAGATTTTAAGCGCACAACCTCATTGTGACCAATGACACAATAAATAACTTCTTTTTGTTGCTTTGTGAAATGGCCATGACCTTCTAGTATAGTGATACCACGTTCCATTCGTAATGCAATCATCTCAGCAATGGTGCTAGATTTTTCGGATACAATAAGTGCTCCACGTGCTGCATATGCTCCTTCTTGAACAAAATCAATGACGCGCGCGCCCACAAATACCGCAACGAGGGTATACATCATAGAGCGTGCATCTAAAAACGTTAGCCATGATAAGATAATGACGATAGCGTCAAAGCTGAACATCGTTTTACCCATACTCCAGCCAAAATATTTATGCCCAAGGCGTGCCAAAATATCTACACCGCCAGTTGTACCACCGAAGCGAAAAACGATACCGAGCCCAAGTCCAACAAAAACCCCAGCAAAAAGAGCAACGAGTAACATATCGTCCTCTAAATGAATAGTAAATTGATATTTTTGGAAAACTTTAAGGAAAACTGAAACAGATAAAGTTCCAACAAGCGTATAAATAAATGATTTTTTCCCAAGTAAACGATAACCAATAATAAACATTGGAATATTCAATAATAAATTCAGTAATGCAGGGTCCCAGCCTAGTGTAAAATAGAGTATGAGTGTAATCCCACTTAAGCCACCTTCACCAAGCTGATTTTGCATGTTGAAGTGGACAAATCCGAAGCTAAAAATGGCCGCTCCGAGCATTATTGCGATGATATTACGGATTTTGATCTGTTTTAGCATATGACCTCCTGAGGTTCCAAACAAATGAAGTAGTGCTATCTATTATCTGACATTTTATTGTTTTTGACAACAATGGTGTAAATTTTATACGATGGTATGTAGGAGTGTGATTTTGATGACTGAACAAGTGACAATGCAAGCTTTACAGCAGCGTGTTGATGATTATATTGGACAATTTAAGGAAGGCTATTTCCCGCAATTTGAGTTACTGGCACGTTTAACTGAAGAGCTTGGTGAATTATCTCGCGAAGTGCAGGATGTTTACGGACAAAAGAAGAAAAAGAGCACAGAGGAAGCGAATAGCATTGAAGAAGAATTAGGTGACTTTTTCTTTGTTTTAGTCTGCTTTGCAAATGCACAGGGCATTAAATTAGATGAAGCACTTTTACGTGTCATACATAAATTTGAAACAAGGGATCAAGGTCGTTGGACTAGAAAGGATGAAGAATAATGTCGATTCGTGTAGCAATAGCAGGACCTAGAGGTAAGATGGGAGCTGAAGCTGTACATACTGTCATGAAACATGACAAAATGGAGTTAGTAGCTGTATTAGATTATAAGGAAGTAGGAAAAACACTAGCTGATTTAGAAATGTTTCCAGCAAGTTATACAGCACCGATTTTTACAGATATGCATGACCTTGTAGAGGCAACCGCACCAGACGTATTAGTAGATTTAACAAGCCCGCATGCAGTTTACAAACATACTAAAGAGGCCTTGAATTTAAATGTACGACCTGTAATTGGTACAACAGGCTTCACAGATGCACAACTTAAGGAGTTATCAACAATTGCTAAAGAAAAAGAGCTGGGCTGCATTATTGCACCAAACTTTGCAATTGGGGCAATTCTAATGATGAAATTTGCCAAGGAAGCAGCAAAATATTTACCTGATGTTGAAATTATTGAAATGCACCACGATCAAAAATTAGATGCGCCATCAGGAACAGCTGTTAAAACGGCACAATTGATTCAAGAAGTGCGAGCAACCAAATTGCAAGGACATCCAGAGGAAAAAGAAACTATTGAGGGTGCAAGAGGGGCAGAATTTGATGGCATGCGCATTCACTCTGTTCGCTTACCTGGTTTAGTGGCACATCAGCAAGTGTTATTTGGTGGTGATGGGCAGCTATTAACAATTCGTCATGATTCATTAAATCGTAATTCATTTATGTCCGGAGTAGCTTTCTGCGTAGAAGAGGTCATGAAAATGGATCAACTAGTATATGGTTTAGAAAACATCATCTAAAGATTGGGATGAAAGCTTTATGAAAATCGCATTAATTGCACATGATCGCAAAAAAGATAATTTAGTACAGTTTGCTATTGCTTACCAAGATATATTAAATGAGCATACGCTGTTTGCTACAGGCACAACTGGACAGCGCGTTATTGAAGCTACAGGCTTAGAGGTAACACGTTTTCGCTCAGGTCCACTTGGTGGCGACCAACAAATTGGCGCAATGATTGCCAATAATGATATGGACATGGTCATTTTTTTCCGTGATCCTTTAACAGCACAACCACATGAGCCAGATGTTTCTGCACTTATTCGTCTTTGTGATGTATACCAAGTGCCTCTGGCCACAAATATGGGAACTGCAGAAATATTACTAAAAGGCCTACAAGAAGGCTTTGTGGATTGGAGACTGATTCAAGAAAGACGAAATTAAAAAAGACGTGATTTAGAAAGGATGATAATCGAATGAGAAAGCTAAAAATCGGCATTACCTGTTATCCAACAGTTGGAGGCTCTGGTGTTATCGCAACAGAATTAGGAAAAATGCTTGCAGAGAGAGGACACGAAATTCATTTCATCACCTCAAGCGTACCATTTCGATTGAATAAAATTTATCCAACCGTCTTTTTCCATGAAGTAGAAGTTAATAACTATTCAGTATTTCAGTATTCGCCATATGATATAGCATTAGCGAGTAAAATGGCGGACGTGATTAAAGATGAAGAATTAGATGTGCTACATGTACATTATGCAATTCCACATGCTGTTTGTGCTGTTTTAGCACGAGAAATGAGTGGTCGTGACATTGGGATTGTCACAACGCTACATGGTACAGATATTTCGGTGCTTGGGCAGGATTCTACCCTTTCACAGGCAATTAAGTATGGCATTAACAAATCTGATATCGTTACGACAGTATCTGAGGCATTAAAGCAACAAACTTACGAGCTTATTGATACAGTAAAGCCAATTACTACAATTTACAACTTTGTTGATGAACGTGAATACTTCCCACGCAATCCAGGGAACTTGAAGGAACAGTTTGGAATTCAAGAAGATGAAAAAGTTATTATTCACGTATCGAACTTCCGTAAAATTAAGAATCTTCCGCATATTATCGACGCCTTTATGAAGATTCGTGCAAACATGAAGGCAAAGTTATTGCTTGTAGGTGACGGTCCTGAAAAGCATCGTGTGATGGACCAAGTAAAGGAAAGTCCTTATATGAAAGATGTTCTATTTTTGGGCAAACAAGAAAACTTAGCTGAATTGTATGCCATAAGTGACCTTAAATTATTGCTATCACAGCAGGAATCATTTGGGTTAGTTTTACTTGAAGCAATGGCTTGTGGCGTACCTTGTATTGGATCGGCTGTAGGCGGTATTCCTGAAGTCATTGAGCATGATGTAGATGGCTATATAGTGGAATTAGGAGATACGGATGCAGTGGCAGAATATGCAGTGAATCTATTGAATGATGAAGAGAAATTACAACGTTTCCGAGAAGCAGCTATTCGTGCTGTTGATGAAAAATTCCACTCAGCTAAAATTGTAGAGCAATATGAAAAATTGTACGAAAAGGTTGCTGAAAGAAATCATGCAAAACAATAAAGAATGGCAAGCAGCCTATTCAGTTATTGAACAACTTGAAAACGTAGGCTTTGAAGCAGTGGTCGTTGGTGGTGCGGTCCGAGATGCAATACTCGGTCGTCCTGCCCATGATGTAGATGTTGCAACAATTGCTATGCCAGAAGAAGTAAAGTCTGTTTTTAATAACACGGTTGATGTAGGGATTCAGCATGGGACGGTACTTGTTATCGTGCCAGCTGGACCTGTCGAAGTCACGACATATCGCACAGATGGTGAATATACGGATCACCGTAGACCAGAGGAAGTGCAATTTGTACGTTCGCTGAAAGAAGATTTACAGCGCCGAGATTTTACGATGAACGCCATGGCAATGCGCCGTGATGGCTCTTTTGTTGATTTTTACGGAGGACGCCAAGATATTGAGGCTGGAATAATTCGAGCTGTTGGTGACGCGCAGAAACGCTTTTCAGAAGATGCATTACGAATGCTGAGAGCCGTACGTTTTTCAGCACAGCTCGGTTTTGCGATTGAATCAGAAACCTTGAAAGCAATGAAGGACAAGGCTGATACTATTTCTTGGATTGCGAAAGAGCGCATAAAGGCAGAGCTTGATAAGCTATGGATAGGGAAAGATGTTTTTAATGGCATTCAAAAGCTAGAGGAAAGTGGCTTAGGAGCACATTTGAATGGTAATTTTCAAGCTAATCATTGGAGTGAGTTTAATGCTCAAGACAAGCTATTAGGTTGGGCATATTTTGCATTGTTACAGGGTGAGCATTGGCGAGAGGTACTTAGCAGCTATCGTTTATCGAATAAGGAGATGGCGTTTGTAAAAGCTGTGTTAGCAGCTCTAGCAGCTTTAAAGAATGGCTGGACGAATATGGATTACTTTTTGTATACGCAACAGGAACTCGAGGCAGCTTGTTATTTTGCAGAGCTTAGACAGTTAAACGTTCAAATGCCACAGCAAAGCATTGATGAAATACAGACAAAGCTTCCCATTAAGCATAAGCAGGAGCTAATTGTAAACGGTTCGGACTTGTTAAAATGGTCTGGAAAAAAAGGTGGACCATGGGTAAAAGAAGCGTTGCAGGCGATGCTAGAAGCGGTTGTGAATGGTAAGCTTGAAAATGACCGACAAGAAATAAAGGATTGGATAGAACACGATTATTTCAACAAAGAATGAAAATACGTTTCTGTAATAAAAGGAGCCGTCTCAAAAAACGAGAGATGGCTCCTTTTAATTTAGTGTATGGACGAAGCCAAGAAACAAATACGCATCTGTCAGAATAATGATTGGATTCGACCTTAGTAACAAATTCAGTGAACCTTTAACTTTCAATGTAATGTTAAAATATAGTTAATCAACAAGTCTATTGAAAGTTTGGTGAATGTATGAAATATCCTTGTTCATGTTGTGGTTATAAAACAATTGATAGTGATGGTGAGTATGAAATCTGTCCAATTTGTTTTTGGGAGGACGATCCTTTTCAGAAAGTAAATATAGATGAAGAGGGGGCTAATAAAATCTCTTTGGTAGAGGCGCAATCAAACTATTTCCGTTTGGGTGTCTCAGAAGAGCAATTTAGTCATCATGTTAGAAAGCCAGGAATTGAAGACAAAAGAAATCCTGACTGGAAACCGATTAAAGAATCTTTATGGAGGTTATTATGAAATACTTTGAGGAAGCTAAATATATTTGGAAAAATTATGTTCCAAAGAGTGGGCAGGCAGATACAGTTGAAGGTGAACTAATAAGGGCGATTGAAAGACTTCGGTATGAAGCACAGAACAATGGAAATTGTAATTGGGATGAAGGATTTGAACTTTTTTGTCACTATTTATGGGAAGTTTTAAATAACGAAGAGACTTTTGATCAAAATGTTTTGTGTGAAATAAGAATGGATATTGATACGTTATTAAATTATGATTCGCCATATCTTGACGACGATGTATATGATAGAATTAGCGACCATATCATTGAATGGACTTTTGCTCATAAAGGACCTATTAAAAGAGAAAAAGATCCGAAACAATATAGGTGAAAATCGTGCATAATTAGTAACTAAAAGATATTCGAAGATAGTTTGTGGTCAATTGTCATAATTTACAGTATGATTAATACTAATAAGATTATAGCAACAGAAATTACTAATGGTAGAATTTACTAAAGGATTGATTTGAGCATGAGTATTTCCATGAAGGATGAAATTTTAAAAAGAATATTAGCTGCTAATGGTGAAGCGGTGTCAGGTCAGGAGCTTGCAGATTCTCTTGGAGTATCACGTACAGCTGTATGGAAACATATGCAGACGCTGCAGGAGGAAGGCTATACATTTGAAACTGTAAAGAAAAAAGGCTATGTGCTGACTGGTGTGCCAAATAGCTTAAGTCCAACACAAATTGACCTGTTTTTAAATACGGAACACTTTGGACGTGAAATTCATTATTTTGATGTTGTAGATTCTACGCAAACAATTGCCCATAGGCTTGCACAGGAAGGCGCTCCACATGGCACGATCATAATCGGGGAGGAGCAAACTGCTGGTCGTGGTCGTATGGCGCGTCCATGGGAATCTGCAAAAGGTACAGGTATTTGGATGACCATTATCGTGAGACCTGATGTGACTCCTCAGCAAGCTTCATCATATACGCTTGTTGTAGCTGTTGCGGTGACAATGGCTATTAAAACATTATATAAACATGTTGAGCCAGCCATTAAATGGCCAAATGATTTACTCATTAACGGTAAGAAATGTACAGGGATTTTAACGGAAATGCAGGCTGAGGCAGACCTTGTACAAGCACTACTAGTAGGCATCGGTATTAATGCAAACCAAGTCGAATCCGATTTCTCACCAGAGATTGCTAATATTGCAACCTCTTTACGTTTAGAAGCGGGTGAGGAAATTAATCGTGCAGCCCTTGTCGCATCTATTTTACAATACTTAGAACAATTCACGGAATTATACGTGAAAGAGGGCTTTGTTAGTATTAAAAATCTATGGGAACAAATGTCATGTACCATTGGAAAACGTATTGAAGTGACAACTTTACGTGGGCGCTTTGAGGGCATTGCCAGTGGCGTTACCGATGAAGGTGTACTACAGCTAACACAGGATGATGGCACAATCCGAACAATTTATGCTGGGGATATTAAAATTTTATAAATTTTATAAATTTTATAAATCAAAAGCTGCAAGAATCATGGGAATCTTGCAGCTTTTTTGTGTGTTCAATGGAATTTAGATCCTCTATTGGCGCAGTAAGTGTATCTAGCGGCGCAAAAGAGAGTTCAAGCGGCGGAGTAGTCGACTTTAGCGGCGCAAAAGAGAGTCTAAGCGGCGGAAAAGCCAACTTTAGCGGCGCAAAAGTGAGTCCAAGCGGCGAAGCAACCAACTTTAGCGGCGCAAAAGAGAGTTCAAGCGGCGGAGTATCCAACTTTAGCGGCGCAAAAGAGAGTATAACCGGCGAAGTAACCAACTTTAGCGGCGCAAAAGAGAGTTCAAGCGGCGGAGTATCCAACTTTAGCGGCGCAAAAGCGAGTCCAAGCGGCGGAGCAACCAGCTTTAGCGGCGCAAAAGAGAGTTCAAGCGGCGGAGTATCCAACTTTAGCGGCGCAAAAGAGAGTATAACCGGCGAAGTAACCAACTTTAGCGGCGCAAAAGAGAGTTCAAGCGGCGGAGTATCCAACTTTTGCGGCGCAAAAGTGAGTCCAAGCGGCGAAGCAACCAACTTTAGCGGCGCAAAAGAGAGTATAACCGGCGAAGCAACCAACTTTAGCGACGCAAAAGAGAGTATAAGCGGCGAAGTAACCGACTTTAGCGGCGCAAAAGAGAGTATAAGCGGCGAAGTAACCGACTTTAGCGGCGCAAAAGTGAGTCCAAGCGGCGAAGCAACCAACTTTAGCGGCGCAAATAAAAGTCCAACCGACCAACAACCGCTTCTACCTTCTAACTCAGCAATGCTCACTTTATTTCAACGTCAACTGTAAGTCACCATTTGAAAGTGTTACTTTTAGCTGATTATCACCTTTATATTCTTGTGATACTTTGCCGTTTTGATCCTTCTTATCAACTGTAAGATCCCCGAAGTCAGTTTCTAATTCAAAGCCAATTTCACTTTTTTTGTTTTGTAAGTGAAGTGTGGTGTCTCCAAAGCTAGACGTAATAGAGGATTGACCATTTAATGTACCATCTATGTCAATATCACCATTATCACTTTCAGCAACGAAGCCATTGCTTGAAAATTGCTGTAGCTTCATATCACCAAACGATTGAGTAATCTCCGTTTTATCACCAGTAGTGTTTTTAAATATAATGTCTCCAAAATCTTCAATAAGATTTAACTGCTGATAATTCAAATCATGAATGGTTGTATCCCCAAATTTACTATTAAGGACAACGGTATTCAATTTTACATCTGCAGGAACATAGATTTTGATGGAAGGAGAATTGAAGCTACCAAAACCGAATTGAAAACGATTCTTCTTCTCACCCTTTGTTTCAACAGTTAATGTATGATCTTTAATACTGTAGGTCACATCATCATCTTCAACAACATTTGTTTCTAATGCATAACGATCGCTAGTAACAATTTCAACATCGCCATAGTTATTGACAACATTGATGTTAGTAAAATCATCCAGTTCATAAGAATTGTTTATTAGTTTATTGCTCTTGGGCACATGGATGCCTTCATCATTTAACACAAAGTTCCATTTTCCGCCAGAGAAATAACCAACTAGAGCTAACAGTATGCCAAAAGCAATCATAGTCATAGCGATATGTGTATGTCGAGACATCATTAGTATCCCTCCTTCCGCTTTTTCGTTATTTTATGAAATAGTCTAGCTAGTGTTTCAACACAAACAACGACTATTTTTTTGATAAAACGAGCAACGACTGGGAAAAGTAAGATGCCTAAACCTGTAACAATAAAGCCAACACCCATAAAGAGTAACGCTGTCGGCCAGTCCACCGTTAAAATGAAGAAGCCTGAAATAAGTGCAACGATTCCACCGAAAATGATACTAAGTACAGTTGCAATAATTGCAAAGACAATGCTGAAAATGACTACACCAAATGAAAAAATAAGCGCTATAGCAACTGCTAGTAACGGTAATGAAAGTGGGGCAGATAATATTGCTAGAATGATAATCCAAATCGCAGACATATTTTTCTTAGTCGAAGTTGGGGTTGCTTCTAAATCCTTTAATGCATAGTCCGCCATTATTTGTGATGCAACATGAGAAGGGGAACCTAGCTGTTGAATGACCTTCTGTTCATTTTCTTCTCCTGCTTCATCGAAATATTCCTCATAATAGGCAAGCGCAGCATCAATCTCATGCGCTGGAAGACGGTGTAATTTCCCCCGTAGCTTTTTCAGAAAGCTAGCTCTATTCATCCTTTTTCCCCTCCTAAAAGTACACAATCAACTTTTTCTTTATACAGTTGCCATTCTTTTAATAGCTCCAATAATCGTATTCGACCTTGCTCTGTAATTTGGTAATAGCGTCTATTTCTGCCTTGATAGGGCTGATCGTAGGTTGTTAAGTAATTTGCTTTTTGTAAACGACGTAAAACTGGGTAAAGCGTAGATTCTGATATATCCATCACAGATTGTACTTGCTGTGTTAATGAGTAGCCGTACGCATCCTCTTTATCAACGATGGCGAGTACACAAGCGTCAAGTAAAGCTGAGCCAAGCTGAAATGTCATCTTCTCTCACCTCACATTTTATTACCTATACAAGGTTTTATATTATATGGCATATAGTATGGTGATAGTATATGACGTATAGTATTAATTGTCAAATTTTATTAAAAAGTAGGCTGGAAATTAAAAAATGACGGTTATGTCATTAAAATAATTCATTTCTGAATACTGTAATTATCTGGCTCTTCACCAAAACGTGTGGTTGATTTCCGTTCCGACTGGGCGCTTTGTAGC